>NZ_JBFUGT010000711.1:0-506 GCF_056402775.1 Rhodococcus sp. P3_B8 | reverse complement strand
GGATGAGGGGAAGCGATCGCGGCAGAGTCCGAGCCCTGGCCGAGGCATTGGCCGATCCGGATCAACGCTCGTGGCTGTCGATGCCCGAGCAACGCCGGAGACGAGGACGTGATGCGTTGCTACTGCTAGTTCAGGAGCCGAAAACGAGAGCTCCTCAGCAGCAACGAAATACACGATAATGAGACACTTTGTCGACTGCCGCTCTACCGKGCGCGGACGTGGCGTAGATCGCAGGTTCCCCCGACGGCGGTGCGGGGCGATCCTGCACACCGAGGCGGAGGCGCTGAGCGCGCTTCTGGCGGCGGTGGGCCCGGATCGGGGCCCGGTTCGATGAACCGGAGCCGCTGACCCCTGGGTGACCCGCCTGGGACCTGGAATCGGCCCTCCGCGGCCTGCGGGACGTGGGCTGGACGAAGGCGACGAAGTTGATTGCCCGTAAGCGTCCCCGGCTGTTTCCGATCTTCGGTTTCGGTGGTCAGTCAGGTGCTGGGCACCGAGCGGGCACA
>NZ_JBFUGT010000710.1:0-506 GCF_056402775.1 Rhodococcus sp. P3_B8 | reverse complement strand
CCTCCTGCTCCACCCGCTCGACCTTCTTCATGAAGGAGGGAAAGTCGRCGAATTGGGTCCACTGGTTATACGCCAGTTGGACCGGGACACCGACATCGATCGTTTCGACGATATTGGTCAACTTGAGCTTCTTGCCCTTACCGCCACCGCCACCACCGGTGACCGCGTCCTTCACATCCGACGCCGTCTCCTTCACCTTGTCGGTCAGCCCGGAGAACAGTGACTTGCCGTCGCCCTTCTCGTCCCCGTTGCCGTCACCCTGCTGCTCTTTGCCGGTGACCGCGGACAGCAGGCTGCCGCCGCCGCCCTCGGCGTAGTCGGTGAGCCGGCCGGACGCACCCTGCACCTTGTCGGACACGGTGGACATCGCCTTGTCGGTCACGGTGCCGAGCAGGCCCTGCGCCGCCTTCTTCAGCGGTGACAGCGATGCGGCCTCACCGGACGCACCGGACACGTTCTGGCGCAGCTTCTTCGCCGCGCTGTCGAGATTCGAGGTCATCGCTGAT
>NZ_JBFUGT010000709.1:0-509 GCF_056402775.1 Rhodococcus sp. P3_B8 | reverse complement strand
GGAGGCGCAGATATGCGCCTGATGTTGTATCGGTGCGGTCGTCAGAAGCGAGGTCGAAGCAGTGACCGGCATTGATTTCGACGAAGTGGGGCCCATCGACTATCTGGTCGTGGAGTTTCCTGCCGAGCACCCGCCCGACGGCTCGGCTCTTCCCCTGTTGCTTGACCTGGTCGAGGGGAACATCATCCGGGTCCTCGATCTGGTTTTCGTCCGGAAAGGCGCCGACGGATCGCTCGCCGGGATCGCGGTCGAGGATGTGGGCTTCACCGGGACCGTCGATGTGACGCTGTTCGCCGAGGCAGCGTCGGGCCTGATCGACCGGGGGGATCTCGAGCAGGCGGCGGCTGTCCTCGAACCGGGTTGCGCCGGAGCGATCCTCGTGTACGAGAACCGCTGGGCGGCACCGTTCGCGTCCGCTCTACGCCGGGAAGGCGCCCAACTCGTCGCGTCGGGACGGGTACCCGTCCAAGGCATCCTCGCGGCGCTCGATTCTCTCGACGGCTCCACCC
>NZ_JBFUGT010000708.1:0-510 GCF_056402775.1 Rhodococcus sp. P3_B8 | reverse complement strand
GCTCTTCATTACTTACAACAAAGATGCTCGCGTCCACTGTGCAGTTCTCAAACAACACACAACCAACCATGTCCTCGTCGCCACCGAACACCAGAAAAACCCGGCCGGTATGACCACCATGATCACTTGTAAGTTCTTGCCTAGAAAAAACACTCGCGTGTTCCCTCAGGACCCAACAGTGCATCGATATATCACCCGCCGGCCGATCATCAGATCAACCGTGACGCGGGAAAGTTTGTCAGTGTTCCACCCATGAGCGTCCGCAGCCCTACTGATGAGGACTAAACGGTCTCTGCCAGAACATCATCCACTGACTGTTCAGTGGTACACGTCTGGAGATGTGCTCCTTAGAAAGGAGGTGATCCAGCCGCACCTTCCGGTACGGCTACCTTGTTACGACTTCGTCCCAATCGCCGATCCCACCTTCGACGGCTCCCTCCCACAAGGGGTTAGGCCACCGGCTTCGGGTGTTACCGACTTTCATGACGTGACGGGCGGTGTGTACAAGGC
>NZ_JBFUGT010000707.1:0-513 GCF_056402775.1 Rhodococcus sp. P3_B8 | reverse complement strand
GTCACCATCCGCATCACCACCTTCCGCCACGCCGCAAGGACGGTGCTCTGGCCTGTCCTGCTGGAGCTGCTTCCGGAGTATCCTGACATCGCCGTCGAGATCGCCGTCGACGAAGGGCTGACCGACATCGTCGCTGGCCGGTTCGATGCCGGCATCCGTGTCGGCGAGCAGGTCGAGAAGGACATGGTAGCGGTTCGGGTCAGCCCGGATGTGCGCATGGCGGTCGTCGGCTCCCCATCCTACTTTGCCGGCCGGACGATGCCGCAAACGCCGCGTGAGCTGAACGATCATAAATGCGTAAGCTACCGGCAGAGTACGGGCGGCGGGCTCTATGCCTGGGAGTTCGAACGCGACGGCGTCGAGCTCGACGTCCGGGTCAACGGTCCGTTGGTCATCAACGACAATGAGATGCTGGTAAACGCCGCGCTTGGCGGACTGGGACTGGTCTATACGTTCGAAAGCCAGGTTGCCCAGCATGTTGCCGATGGCCGTCTGATCCGCGTGCTGGAGGAC
>NZ_JBFUGT010000706.1:0-520 GCF_056402775.1 Rhodococcus sp. P3_B8 | reverse complement strand
GCCGCGACGAAGACGGTTGCGAAGAACACAGCGAAGAAGATAGTCGCGACAAAGGCGGTTGCGGAGAAAAAGGCCGTGAAGAAGGTGGTCGCGGTGAAGGTTCCGGTCAAGAGGACGGCCGTGAGTAAGGCTCCGGCGAAGAAGTCGTCCAGGGAGATTCGTGAGTGGGCGATCGGGGCGGGTCACGAGGTGTCCTTGCGCGGCCGGATTCCGGCCGAGCTCGAGCGAGCCTTCCATGACGCTCAGGCGAAGAAGGTTCAGGCAAAAACGGCGCCGGTAAAGAAKACGGCCGCGAAGAAGACAACTGTGAGAAACACCGCCGCGGCGACGGCTCCTGTGACGAGGGCGGCGGCGCGCACGGCTCCGGCGACGAAGACCGCCGGGACGAAGACCGCCGGGAAGAAGACAATCGCGAAGAAGACAATCGCGACAAAGGCGGCTGCGGAGAAAAAGGCCGTGAAGAAGATGGTCGCGGTGAAGGTTCCGGTCAAGAGGACGGCCGTGAGTAAGGCTCCGGCGA
>NZ_JBFUGT010000705.1:0-520 GCF_056402775.1 Rhodococcus sp. P3_B8 | reverse complement strand
TTCCACAACGAGATCACCCTCGGCAGCATCGTCGGCCGACTCGAACTGCTGTCGACCGGCCCCATCACCGACCTCGCCGTGAACGTCTATCACGGGGTCGCCGGCACCAGCCTCAACCTGGACCTCGAGGCCAACCCCGACCTGTACTCCGAAGACACCCTCGCCGCCCATCACGCTCGCTTCAGCCGGTTCCTCGGCGCGTTCCTCACCTCCGACACCGACGGACCGCGACGGATCGGCGACCTCGAGATCCTCGACGACGGCGAACGCCGCAGTCTGGTGCCCGCCACCGGGCGCGCCGGATTCGCACCCGTCACGCTGCCGGACTTGCTGGCCGGCGCCGTCCGCAGCAACCCGGACGGGGATGCCCTCGTCGCACCCGGGTACGGGACGTGCGCCGTCGCCCTGAGCTACCGCGCACTGGACGAGATGTCGAACCGGCTCGCGCGTCTCCTGATCGACCTCCAGGTCGGCCCGGAGGTTTCCGTGGCGTTGGCGCTGCCGCGGTCGGTCGAGTCCG
>NZ_JBFUGT010000704.1:0-523 GCF_056402775.1 Rhodococcus sp. P3_B8 | reverse complement strand
GCGCGGGGAGGGGCGCCGGTGGTGGTGATCGATCGATGGATCTCGGCGGAGAACGCCACCGGGCTCGCGGTGGCCGCGTCGCATCCCGAGGCACTGTCGACGGTCGCGGCGTTACTGGACCGCGCGGGCATTCACGCGTACCCGGTCGACGACGTCCCGGGTCTCATTGCGGCCCGGACCCTCGCGGTGATCGCCAACGAGGCCTGGGAGACGACCCTGCATGGGGTCGCGACCGCCGATGACATCGATGTTGCGATGCGGTTGGGCACCAACTACCCGGCCGGCCCATTCGAGTGGACCGCGGCCTGGGGCACGGGCGCAGTCGTGGGGATCCTCGACCGGCTGTGGGAGACGTACCACGACACTCGCTACCGTACGAGCCGAGCCCTCCGGGACGCCGCCGTCGTCTGACGCGGCAGACGCACAGAGCACCCTCGTCAGAAGGAAGGGAGGTGCTTCCACCTGGAAGCACCTCCCTTCTTTCCGGCTCACCGCGGTGGGGTATCCGAGTGCCGCCTGAGCC
>NZ_JBFUGT010000703.1:0-541 GCF_056402775.1 Rhodococcus sp. P3_B8 | reverse complement strand
TGAGCCTGTGGAGGTTGCCGAGAGCTGCATCGATGCCGGTGCGGGCTGGGACTGGGACGACTGGACCGAGCACCGGGACGAGATGCTCGCCGGTGCCTCTCCGGCGGCGCGGGAGTTGCTGCTCACTCTGCTCGATGGTCCGCCCGGCGGGGTCTATGTCGAGGGCCGCGACGATCGGCCCTGGCTGGACCCGGCAGCCTAGTTCGCCTCTCTCCGTGCACGGCCCGCCCCCGATCCCCGGGGTGCGGGCCGTGTGCCGTGTGGGGGGGCTGTAATGGTGYTGTGACCTKGTGTGATGACATGTCCCCGGTTTGTGATATGGGGGYGCCGGCGACGTGCCGGGGGGAGTGCCGGCGCCGGGGTGYCGGCGGGCGCGTGTCTGTTTCGTCCGGTTTTGAGCCGGTTTTTGAAAGGTGTTGATTGACAATATGTTTCGATAATCAGTTGGTGAGTAGATTTTTACGTGTGTTGTGCACGAACATCAGGTTGTAAGGTTTGGAATCTGTTGTTGATTAACATATTTGGATGTTTTGGGATTTTC
>NZ_JBFUGT010000702.1:0-546 GCF_056402775.1 Rhodococcus sp. P3_B8 | reverse complement strand
GACTGGTACCCGCTGTTCCCGAACCCGGTCGTCGCCGAGTCGCTCCTCGACCGGCTCATCAACACCAGCCATCAAACCCTGATGGACGGACCGTCCTACCGACCCCGCAAACGACCCGGACACCGCCCCACCGCCGCAACCTGACCCGCACCCCGCCCGCTCGGGTTACCCTCGACTCAGCACGCCCGAGCATGGGGAATTACGTGACGGACACCCCTGGGGAATTACGTGACGGTCGACATGCACCACCGGCTCAGCGCCGGTGCGCACCTCGATCTCGGTACTGAACATAGTTCCGACGTTAGCCCGCGGGTGCGTGACATTCGAGCGGGACGTATGCGGCGGGTCAGCCGCTGGCCGCTATCCGACTACGGCGTTTAACACGTGCCCTACGCCTGCCGTGATCAATGAGTCTTTCGGCGCAAACCCGGTTCGGGTCCGGGATAGCTGATCTGGTCTTGTCGGACTGTGTGGCTAGTGTCTGGGTTATGGCGGGGAGGGTAGTGAAGCGGGCGTTCAAGTACCGCTTCTATCCGACTATCCGAC
>NZ_JBFUGT010000701.1:0-549 GCF_056402775.1 Rhodococcus sp. P3_B8 | reverse complement strand
GAGGTGACCGGGGTGTCGAGGTCCTGTGCACGGTCCATGTCGACTTCGCCGGTCGGCGTCCAGCCGGCGCGGGTGGCCGCCTCGGACAGGTCGGCGGCGAAGCGTCCCAGGTAGTTGAAGCTGATCTGCGGCAGCGAGCGGGCCGCGAGCAGCGGGGCGGTRTCGGCGTTGAGGTACCGCAGCATGCCGTAACCCATGCCGTGATCCGGGATCGCGAGCAGTTGTTCCTTGATCGCCTTGATCGCGGAGCCGGCGGCCTTGCCGCCGTCGAACGCGTCGTCGAGGTCGATGCCGGACAGGTCGAGACGCACCGGGAACATCGCTGTGAACCAGCCGACGGTGCGGCCCAGATCGGCGCCCGGCACGACCTGGTCTTCACGGCCGTGACCCTCGAGGCTCACCAGGGTCCCGTCGACGGACCGGCCGTGCAGGGTGTGGCCGCGGGTGCGCCGCCACTGGGTGACCGCCATCGCCAGCGCGGTGAGGAGTCCGTCGTTCACGCTGCCGTGGATGGCCTCCGGCAGGGCCGTGAGGACGGCTTCGCTGACC
>NZ_JBFUGT010000700.1:0-549 GCF_056402775.1 Rhodococcus sp. P3_B8 | reverse complement strand
CCCTGCACCTGCCCCGGATCACGGATGTCGCACGGCAGGAATTCGACCACCCGGCCGTCCACCTCCACCGGCGCCTCCCCCGGCCGGCGGGCGCAGGCCACCACCGTCGCACCCGCCCGCAGGAACGTGCGGCTGATGCCCGCGCCCACCCCGCGAACACCGCCGGTCACCAGCACGACACTTCCGGTCATGTTAGAACCTGTTTCCATCGTGCTACCCTACCAAGCAATTGCTTGGTGAGTGAAGTCGCGGCGTGGAGGAGAAAAGAAAATGGGGATCCGGACTGACAATGAGACCGGGGGCATCACCACGGTCACCGTCGACTACCCGCCCGTGAACGCCATCCCGTCCCGGGGCTGGTTCGAGTTGGCCGACGCCGTACTCGACGCGGGCCGGAATCCGGACACCCACGTGGTGATCCTGCGAGCGGAGGGACGCGGGTTCAACGCCGGCGTCGACATCAAGGAAATGCAGGCCACCGACGGTTACGGCGCGCTGGTCGACGCCAACCGGGGCTGCGCGGCCGCGTTCGCCGCCGTCTACGACTGC
>NZ_JBFUGT010000699.1:0-576 GCF_056402775.1 Rhodococcus sp. P3_B8 | reverse complement strand
AGGACTACAGCCGCAGCGGCACCAAGGCCGGCAATGCGGGCTCCACGGCGCAGGCCGGTCTTTCGGTTCTCGCTCATTCGTTCCCCTCATCAGGTACCACCTACCCGGCGTTCGGTTAGGCAGTCTTTACCTCTTGACGGGATAAAGTTAGCTGAAACAACGTCCAAATGTTATAGCTACGTGTCCGAATCTGCTTTCGTCCCAGCCTCCGTGTCCGAACTGTGACATACGTAACAGCGCATAGAACGAGGTTGGGGGCGTACGGAAGTGCCGTACGCCCCCAACCTCGAGGTATTACATTGTTCAATTTTTTTTCGGCGTCACGCGTCAGCCGAGGCTGAAGGGCTGTCCCCACAGGGTGACGGTGCCGTCAACCGAGTCGGTCGAGACGGTGACCTTGGCGTAGGAGCGGGCCTGCGCGTAACCGGCGCAACCGGAGACACCGAACGTCTCGTCCGAGTACGTGAAGCCACCGCTGTTGCCCTTGAACTTGAAGCTGCTCTTGTGAGCCTCGGCGCCGTAGTCGTCGGTGTACTCGATGTCGAGGATCGGCACGTTGGTGGCCTTACCGGGTCC
>NZ_JBFUGT010000698.1:0-591 GCF_056402775.1 Rhodococcus sp. P3_B8 | reverse complement strand
GCATGTCGTCGAACAACACACCGAAGTCCGGTTGGTCGACGCCGAGCTGCTGCTGGACCGCCGGGGAGGTCAGGCCGATCTTGCGGCCGACGACGCTCGCGCCGGCGGCGATTCGGTCGGCGACGATCCGCTCCTGGACGGCGTACGCGGCGGCGACGTCGTCGGTACCGATCAGGTCGCGGACCGGGGTGCACGGCGTGGAAGTTGCGGCGGCGGTGCTCAACCGCTCGGCGGCCGCGGCGACCGCGTCGGCGGAGGCTCGCGCCGTGGGGGGCAGGCTGGTGCCCTGAGGTGTGCTCATCTGACTTCCCGATGTGATCGTGGGGAATGGACTGTGGGTTCCACTGTCGCCGCCGGGCGACCACCCGCCAAGCATTGCGTTCCACTGAGCCGAACACAGGTCGTATCGTGGGCGTGAGCGCCGGCGGCAACGGAGGTGATGTTCGCAGTGTCCGATCAGGAGTTCGACCGCACGACGGTGCTGGGCAAGGTCATGATGGTGCTGCACGCGTTCACCATCGACGACTCGACCCTGTCGCTGGCCGAACTGGTCCGGCGGACGTCCATCCCGAAGGGCACGCTGCACCGGGT
>NZ_JBFUGT010000697.1:0-611 GCF_056402775.1 Rhodococcus sp. P3_B8 | reverse complement strand
GGTGACACCAATACCAACCACGATCCAGTCGCGGCCACGGTGGTTGCTGCAGCGCCTGGGCAGATTACTTGGGTGGGAATGAATGTCACCGGCCGACTCCGATTGGCCTGGGCCGATCTCGTCGCTCGTTCCGCGGTGGGAAAGACGGCGACGTTCGTCCGCGACATCACCGAGGACTATCACCGGTACTGCACGGGCACATATCGCTCCGAGGACCCGATCTACACCGCGCACGATTCCGTCGCGGCCGCCGTGATGCTCGAGCCCACGGTGGTGCTGTCCGCCGTCGGCGCCCAACCCCAGGTGCTCCACGAGGACGGCCGGGCCGCGGTGTGGGGCGTCGCTCCAGCGCAGGGCCCGGCACACCGATTCGTGACCGACCTCGATTTCCGTTCGATCGGTGAGCGGATCACCGCCACGCTCGACGCAGATCTTCCCCACCCGGGCACGACCGGCTAGCAGTGCCCGTGTTCGACGGCGTCGACGCCCTCATGCGGAGGCGTCGAGCAGATGCAGTTCCTCCGCCACGATCAGATCGACCTCCTCGCTGGTCAGTCCGGGCAACAGATGTGCCGCCAACATCGCTCTCACCTCCTCATGTGCTCCTACTT
>NZ_JBFUGT010000696.1:0-614 GCF_056402775.1 Rhodococcus sp. P3_B8 | reverse complement strand
CGCGTGACGCGCTGCCGCGGACGCGACGGCGACCACGGTCCCGTCGCCACCGCACACCCCGAGGGCGCGCGGCTCCGTATCGGCCACCCAGGCGTCGAGTTGTTCGGCGAAATCGCGGGCGGTGTCGAGTGCGCGCACGTCGGCCTTGGGGAGAGCGGTTGTGATCTCCTCACTCGGATCGACACTGTCCGGCCCGGACTCCGGGTTGACCACCACGAGCAGATCCTCGCCGCCCCGAAGTGCCGGTGCGTCGACGGCAGGGCCCAGCTCTGCCGGTTCCTCCGTGCGCACCGCCCACCAGCGGCGGGTGCCCGACGCGACGGCCCCGCCGAGTAGCAGTCCGGCGGCAACGTCGGTCGGCCAGTGCACGCCGTTGTGCACACGGGAGTAGGCGACCGCGGCGGCGAGCGGGGCCACGACGGCAGCGGTCGCGGGCGATTCCAGGGCGACACCCGTGGTGAACGCCGCCGCCGACGCCGCATGTCCCGACGGGAACGACGAGGACCGGGGGATCGCCACCCCGCGCAGCACGTTCGTCCATACGCGGGCCGGGGGGCGCCGCCGGGGGAACAGCGGTTTGAGGATGCCGTTGGCCAGACCGCTCGCCATCATGA
>NZ_JBFUGT010000695.1:0-639 GCF_056402775.1 Rhodococcus sp. P3_B8 | reverse complement strand
ACCCGGATCGGACTCGTGCCCGCCGACCGTGCCCGGGCTCGCGGTGCCGCCGAAGYAGTGTTCGAGAAACGGTGACGCCGACCGTGTGACACCCTGTGGTTCGTGCGAGTCGCCGTGGTCGCCGGGCCTGATCCCGGACATGCCTTTCCCGCCCTTGCGTTGTGCCTCGCTTTCATCGAGGCCGGAGACGATCCCGTCCTGTTCACAGGCTCACGGTGGGTCGAGTCCGCACGGGCGGCCGGTGTGCCTGCCGAGTTGCTGAAAGGTCTCGCGCCCCGCCCGACGGACGACGACCTCGATGCGGGAGCGCGCATTCACGCCCGCGCCGCGCACATCTCCACCGAGTTGCTCCCCGACCTGCGCGCGATGGGACCCGACCTCGTCGTCTCGGACATCCTCACCGCCGGCGGGGGTATGGCCGCGGAGCGGCTGGGGATCCCGTGGGTCGAGCTGTCCCCGCATCCGCTGTACGCCGCGTCCAAGGGGTTGCCGCCCATCGGAAGCGGATTGGCTCCGGGCGTGGGAATTCGGGGCAGGCTCCGTGACACGCTCATGCGCACCGCGACGGCGCGGTCGATCCGGCAGGGTGTGCGGCAACGCTCCGAGGCCAGGGTCGGTGTCGGACTGCCTGCGAAGGAC
>NZ_JBFUGT010000694.1:0-653 GCF_056402775.1 Rhodococcus sp. P3_B8 | reverse complement strand
TCGGACGCCGACGCGGCATGGGTGCCATCGCCCGCCGCTTCGGCCTTGCGGACCCACACCCGTACGGTCTCCGTCTTCAGTGACATCCGTTCGGCGATTGTGCGGATCGCCTCGTATTCCGAGGCGTAGTCACCACGGTGCTCGAGGACCAGGCGCACGGCCTTCTCTCGCACCTCGGCTGGATAGACATTCGGCATAAGGATTACCTTCCCAAGAAAGAAGGTGCGCATCAAACCCGGGACGATTCACTGAAGGTTTCATACGAGGTATATAGGCTGGGAGCGGCGGGCGTTAGCTGGATGTGGCATCGGCGGGCGAAGAGCTGACCGTGAGCACTGCCGTGCGAGTTGCCCTGTGGCGGGCGATGCACGTACAGGTCGACGCTGCACCGCACGTTCTCGTCGACGAGAACGGCCAACCGGCCGCGAAGCCTGGAAGCGGAACCGGCTGATCGAGCTGGGCTTCGGTGTTCCCGACTGGCTGCGGCTGGTGCCAGTGGACTTCGAGGCGAGCGAGTCCTGGTCGGAGCAGCTGGTTGCGGCGGGCTTCGATTCTCGCCTGCCTGCGGTCGTCGTCTCCACCGGCGTGACGATGTACCTCACGAAAGACGCCACCGCGGCCACCCTGCGCCAGCTCGCCGGTCTCGCTGCGGG
>NZ_JBFUGT010000693.1:0-658 GCF_056402775.1 Rhodococcus sp. P3_B8 | reverse complement strand
ACCTACTGGACCACCACACTCACCAACCTCCCCGACACCCTCCCCCTCCCCACCGACCGACCCCGACCCACCCACCGCACCCACCACGGGGATCGGGTCGTGTTCCACATCGGACGGGACCTGCACCGGTCACTAGTGGCGCTCGCGCGGCAGAACAACTCGACGCTCTTCATGGCGATTCACGCGGTATTCGCCGTCCTCCTCGCCCGCCTCAGCGGCAGTTCCGACATCGTGATCGGCACCCCCGTCGCCGGCCGCCCCGATCCCCGGCTGGACCCATTGGTCGGCATGTTCGTCAACACACTCGCCCTGCGCACGCCTGTCGACGGCTCCCGGTCGTTCACCGAGGTACTAGACCGCACCAGGGACGTCGATCTCGGCGCCTTCCTGCACGCCGACCTGCCCTTCGAGCGCGTCGTCGAGGCCGTGGATCCGGCGCGGTCGACCTCCCGCTCACCGCTGTTCCAGGTGTCCCTCGAGTTCGAGAGCGTCCAGCGACCAGAGATCACGCTGCCGGACCTGACCGTCACGGTCGCGGAGTACACGCCGCCCGTCGTCAAGGTCGATCTCGAACTGGTGGTCGCCGAGACGTTCGACGAGTCCGGTGCACCGGACGGGATCGCCGCCGGATTCACCTATGCCACCGACATCTTCGACG
>NZ_JBFUGT010000692.1:0-664 GCF_056402775.1 Rhodococcus sp. P3_B8 | reverse complement strand
AGGGTGTGGGCACGCATGATCGCACCGTTGTCGGCGTGCACCACCCCGGGCGCTCCGTGTTCGTCGATGGCCAGGGCGAACATGTCCACGGCCCGTTGAGTGTTCTCGGTGTACTCGATTCTCCAGGCCACCGGATACCGGGAGAACACGTCGATTACCAGATACAGTTTGTAGCGGTCCTGCGTTCTGGGTCCGCGTAGCTCGGTGACATCCCACGACCACAATTCCCCGACCCGTCCGCAGTGCACGATCGGCTTGTGCCGGGAAGCCGAGCCACCACCATGCTTTCTGCGTCGGCGATCGCCGACCATGTTCTGTTCGGCGGCGACCCGGTAGAAGGTACGTTCGGAGCAGCAGACCAGTCCCGCGTCGAACGCACGCCAGTACGTCTGCACCACAGAGAGTTCTGCGTATTCGGCGGATTCGAGGGCGCTGACGCCGGCGGCGCGTTCGGCGGCGGTCAGGGTTGCCGGTTGCTGCCGGTTCTTCTGCGGAATCGGGTCGGCGACCGGCCGGTAGTGCCGGTAATGGTGGGTGAGGCGGTAGTACGTCGAGCGGGGCAGCCCGACCAGCCCACACGCCGCGCGGACCCCGATCCCGGTGGCGGTGAGCTCGTCGACGAACCCGATCAGTGCAATTTGTTGCGTTCGAGCCAATTCGCGTA
>NZ_JBFUGT010000691.1:0-665 GCF_056402775.1 Rhodococcus sp. P3_B8 | reverse complement strand
GCACCAGGACGACGAGCGGCTGTTCGAACAGCGGCGTGACCGTCAGGCCCTCGGGCGGTGGGGTGAGACGGGAGGCGAGCGCGATATCGGCCTCACGGTTGAGGAGGGTGTCCAGGCACGTGCGGCGCGCGCCCTGACTGAGGACGAACCGGATCGTCGGATCCGTCGCGCGGACGGTGCGAATCAACTCGGGCACGAGGTGCTCGCCGAGCGACATCTGAAAGGCGACGCGAACGGTGGCCCGCGCCTGTCGGTCTTCGGACTGCACGGCGTCGAGGCCGTCCACCACCGCCTCGAGTGCGCGCTGTGCGTAAGGCACCAGTGTCCGGCCGGCATCGGTCAGGCGCACGCCGCGGCCGTCCGGTTCCAGGAGCGAGATGTCGAGTTGCTTTTCGAGTCGGCGGATTATCCGGCTGACCGTGGGCTGGGGCATCCCGAGCATCGCGGCAGCGACAGTCACATGTTCGACTTCGCCGAGGGCGACGAGGACGGGGAGGTGCGGCAACAGCGCCTTGACGGTCTCGCTATTCATGACTCAACTGTATGAGTCGATGGATGGTTCTGCATTGGATTCATCAGTTCTTCGGATCTAACGTCGACTCCATGCCCGCCACACACCTCACGGAGAAGGAGACCCGCGCAGCGACTGCCCTGCAGCCCACGCC
>NZ_JBFUGT010000690.1:0-671 GCF_056402775.1 Rhodococcus sp. P3_B8 | reverse complement strand
GGGGAGTGGGGTCGACGAAGATGTGGCGGTGGTCGAACGCGGCGACCAGCCCGATGCCGGCACTCGCCAGCATGGCGTTCCCGAAGACGTCGCCGCTCATGTCGCCGATCCCCGTCACCGTGAAACTGTCACGGTCGACATCGATTCCGAGTTCGGCGCCGCAACGTGCGGCAACTGCGGCCGCTGGTGACGCCGTCGCTCGTCGACGTCGTGCGCACGCTCGCGCTGTCGGAGTCGCCTGCCCGGCGACTCGGTGTCGCGACGCTCGTCCGCGTGCACCTGCGCGCGGTGGAGCCGTGCGCGTTCGAGGCCTTCGGCACCTACGGCCGGGGACCGCGGATCTTCGTGATCGCAGCCCGTGTCGAACAACAGTCCGACACGGGCTGGACCGTCACCTCGCTGGTGATCGGCTGATCGTCTTCTTCTGCGGTCAGCGCTTGCGCTTGGTCCGCGGGGCCTTCTTGCCCTTCGACTGCGACCGCGCGGCCTCCCGCCGCTGACGACGGGTTCCGGCGTCGGCGGCATCGTCCGACTCGGCCGCTCCGCGGCGGCTGAGCTGCGCGTTGCCGTCCTCGGCAGGCCCGGAGTACGTGAGCCCGCGGGGCTCGCCATCATCCAGCCCCTTCGCGCGGAGGGCGGACGGCGCCGCTGTGCCCTGCGCCTGCTGCGCC
>NZ_JBFUGT010000689.1:0-679 GCF_056402775.1 Rhodococcus sp. P3_B8 | reverse complement strand
CGCTGCGGCGCCCTCGGTGCGGAACCTGCCCACCAGGACGTAGAAGGTATTGCGGGAGATGCCCTGCTCTCGGCACAGGCGGGACACGTTCACCCGTGCCCCGCCTGCGACCGCCGAGACCGCGGCCACGATGTCCGGATTCATCGAAAACCCTTTTCCACCCATGCCCGATTGTCACGGGCACGGGTCGTCAGTGTCCTCGATGTCCTGAGACATCAACTGTCCTGCATGTCCTGAACTCAGACATCCAGGGCATTCGGGAGGAACTGCTCACAGCGTCGCCGGGGGAGACCGTCGCCTCGATCGCCGGCGCGTGGGGATACGTCAACCTCGGCCTCTTCGCGGCCGCCTATCGTCGCCGGTTCGGCGAGAATCCGTCGCAGACCAGGGCCTTCGGCCCCGTGAGTGGTTGACGAGTCCAGAGACTCCTGTCTGAGTTCAGGACATGCAGGACAGTTGATGTCTCAGGACATCGAGGACACTGACGACCCGTGCCCGTGACAATCGGGCATGGGTGGAAAAGGGTTTTCGATGAATCCGGACATCGTGGCCGCGGTCTCGGCGGTCGCAGGCGGGGCACGGGTGAACGTGTCCCGCCTGTGCCGAGAGCAGGGCATCTCCCGCAATACCTTCTACGTCTCCTGGTGGGCAGGTTCCGCACCGAGGGCGCCGCAGCGTT
>NZ_JBFUGT010000688.1:0-679 GCF_056402775.1 Rhodococcus sp. P3_B8 | reverse complement strand
TCCTCGGGCTGCGACGGCCACGAAGGAAGCTGCGGAACCTGGGCCTCGAGCTTGCCGGAGAGATCGAGGCCGTCGGCAAGGACGTGCACAGGTTCCAGCCGGGCGATCAGGTATTCGGGTTCACCGGTTTCGATATCGGCGCCTACGCCGAGTACAAGTGCCTGCCGGAAACCGCCTCGCTCGCACTCAAGCCGGTCGACAAGACCTACGAAGAGGCCGCCGCCGCCGTCGACGGTGCCACCACCGCACTGTTCTTCCTTCGGGACAAGGCGAAGGTGCGAACCGGACAGAAGGTTCTCGTCAACGGCGCCTCCGGCAGCGTCGGCACCTACGCAGTGCAACTCGCCAAGTCGTTCGGCGCGGAGGTCACCGGAGTGTGCGGTCCGCACAACACGGAGTTGGTGAAGTCCCTGGGCGCCGACAAGGTCATCGATTACACCACCGAGGATTTCACCGACAACGCCGAGGAATACGACGTCGTCTTCGACGCCGTCGGCAGGAATTCGTTCGCTCGGTGCAAGGGCTCGCTCACCGAGCACGGGTGCTACGTTCCCACATCCGGGCTGAACAACAACCTGCTGCAACTCTGGACGTCGATCCGAGGCGGAAGGAAAGTCGTCACCGGTATGTCCGTCCGCAAGAACGACGCATTGGCGTACATCAAGCAGCTCATCGAAGC
>NZ_JBFUGT010000687.1:0-679 GCF_056402775.1 Rhodococcus sp. P3_B8 | reverse complement strand
TCGGTGCAGGTCGTCGAGCTCGTCGTCGCGTCTGCCGAGCTCGGCGGCCAGCTCGGGATCATGGGTGCGCAGGACCTGTTCGGCGAGACCGGCAAGCGCGGTCGCCGCTCGCCCCATCCGGTTCAGGATTTCTTCCGTCTCCCCCGAGGTGACGTGGTTCGGGTGCCGGCGGCGCACACTCTCGGCCACATGCTGCGCCAGCCCGCCCATCCGGCTCAGATCCGACACCAAATGCACCCCGGTGACGACCTGGCGCAGATCCCGGGCGACCGGGGCCTGCAACGCCAGCAACGCCATCGCCTGCTCCTCACACGGACCGTGTAACCGCTCGATCTGCTCGGTGAGGTCGAAGACCCGCTCGGCCCGCGGAAGATCAGCCCGGACCAGGGCGTCGGTGGCCGACTCGATGGCCTCACCGGCCAGGTGGCACATCAGCGCCAGCCGGTTGGTCAGGTCGTCGAGCTGTTCGTGAAACTTGATCCGCATCGGCATCATCCTGGGGTATCCGCAGCGGCTATCGACCTGCTGGGCGATCCGCACGGAAGATCGCTCGTCGATGACGGGTCCGGTCCGACCGTGATGCCGACCGGAATTACCTTGTGGGAGTGCCGGTGCTGCGGAAGGTCCCGTCTCGCAGATCCTGGTCGGGGTTCCACGTCGAGACAGCCCAGATGACGAC
>NZ_JBFUGT010000686.1:0-686 GCF_056402775.1 Rhodococcus sp. P3_B8 | reverse complement strand
TCCTCGCCCGACGGCGCGGATTCGCAGGCAGCGCCGCGCAGGCCGCGTCGTCGCCGGGCGGCGGCACGTCCCGCCGGCCCGCCGGTGGACGCCGACAACTGACGAGGGAGCGCGGGAAGGCAATCGGCGCCGGTTTGTACGGAACGGTTGCCTTCCTGTAACCTTGACCAGTCGCTACTCGGCGATGAAGGTCAGCTGTGCCCTCGCTTGTGAAGGCTGCGCGATCTCGACCGAGCTAGCCGTCACACCAGACCAGTCGCGCACACTGTGGCGCGAGCAAGTTCGAAGAAGCAAGGGGTAGCCCTCCGATGGCAACGTACGCGATCGTCAAGACCGGCGGAAAGCAGTACAAGGTCGCTGTTGGTGACCTCGTCAAGGTCGAGAAGATCGAGGGTGAGCCCGGCACTGCTGTCTCGCTTGCTCCCGTTCTCGTCGTCGACGGATCCGATCTGACGACCGACGCCGACAAGCTGGCCAAGATCTCGGTCACGGGTGAGGTCGTCGAGCACACCAAGGGCCCGAAGATCCGGATCCACAAGTTCAAGAACAAGACCGGCTACCACAAGCGTCAGGGCCACAGGCAGAAGCTGACGGTCCTCAAGGTCACCGGCATCAAGTAGCTAGAGCTTCAGAGCTGATTTCACCCGAGGAGGGTCAAGAACATGGCACATAAGAAGGGTGCATCC
>NZ_JBFUGT010000685.1:0-714 GCF_056402775.1 Rhodococcus sp. P3_B8 | reverse complement strand
CGGCGCTGATCACAGGAGGATCGGCAGGGCTGGGACGGGCGAGCGCGCTCGCGCTCGCGGAGCGCGGCTGGGAGGTGATCGTCACCGGGAGGCGGGTCGAACCGCTCGATCGGGTTGCCGCGCRGGCACACACCGTCACCGCGCTCCCCGGTGACGTGACCGATCCGGGGCACCGCGAGCGCATCGCCGTCGAGATCGCGGCGCGGGGGCGACTGGACCTGTTGCTCAACAACGCCAGCGCGCTCGGGCCCAGCCCGATGCCCTCCCTCGCCGAGTACCCGGAGGACGCATTGGCGCAGGTCTTCGCGACCGATGTGCTCGCCCCGCTCGCATTGATCGCCGCGCTGATCGAACATGTGCGGGACGCGGGCGGGACCGTGATCAACATTTCGTCGGATGCCGCGGTCGAGGCGTATGCGGGCTGGGGCGGTTACGGGGCGGCGAAGGCGGCGCTCGACCACGCGTCCGCGGTGCTGGCGGTGGAGGAACCCGGCCTGGCGGTCTATGCATTCGATCCCGGCGACATGCGCACCGAGATGCATCAGGCGGCGTTCCCCGGCGAGGACATCTCGGATCGGCCCGATCCGGAGACCGTGGTTCCTGCGCTGCTGAGTTTGCTCGACACGAGCCCACCCAGCGGCCGGTACCGTGCGGCGGACCTCGCGGTCGCTGCGAACCCGGGGGTGTCGTCGTGACGCGTGCACGGGTCACCTC
>NZ_JBFUGT010000684.1:0-731 GCF_056402775.1 Rhodococcus sp. P3_B8 | reverse complement strand
GCATCCAGATCGTCCTGCGCCGACTTGAGCTTGGCATATGTCGCCATGATCGGCGCGAGCTCGGCGAATCGCTTGCCCGCCTTGCGGGCGGCAGAAGCGTCGTTGTGCAGGGCCGGGTCCGCCAACTGCTGCTCCAGGCCGGCATGTTCGGCCAGGATGTCGTCGATGGCCGAAGGCTGGGTGGTCCCTGCCATGATTCGCTCCGCTCTGCGTTCTTTCGGGAATAGGCACAAAAAAGCCGACGCCCGGCCTGCAATTATCGCAGGACGGGCGTCGGCGGAACAGCTAGGACTCTGCAGATTCCTTGGCTGCGCCCTTGCCGGCGCGCTTGCCGTAGCGAGCCTCGAAGCGGGCGACACGTCCACCGGTGTCGAGGATCTTCTGCTTGCCGGTGTAGAACGGGTGGCACTGCGAGCAGACCTCGACGTTGATACGCCCGGTCTCCTTGGTGCTGTGGGTCTCGAAGGTGTTTCCGCAACCGCAGACCACGGTGGTGGCCACGTAGTTGGGGTGAATGCCTGACTTCATGGTGTCCCTTTCAATGGTCGCCGGGTCGCCTTCGCCGTTCGAAGACGTGAACCGGAACCGGACTCAGCCGCTCAGTATGCCAGATCGCAGGTTCGCGATCCCAATCGGCATTTGTGCTTGCGGTGTGGTCAACGCGGGTGGTCCGCGTTTTGTTCCACGGTGATTCTGGAGGGGAAAAACAGCGGGGCCCGGCGACCGAAAGT
>NZ_JBFUGT010000683.1:0-752 GCF_056402775.1 Rhodococcus sp. P3_B8 | reverse complement strand
CTCCTGCTCCGGGGTGAACCCGCCGCCCATCCCGTTGCCGCGGGCCAGCAAACCCGACACGCTCATCCACGCCCGGGACAACTCCTCCGCGACCAGGCAGTACTCGAACACGCCGAGACCGAGACCGCCGTGCTCCTCGGGGATCATGATCCCGAAGAACCCGACCTCGGCCATCGCCTTCTTCACCGTGTCCGGGATGGTGCCGCGCACCGGGTCGAGTTCGTTCGCGACCGGAAGCACCTGCTTCATCGCGAAATCGCGAGCCAGGTCACGGATCGCCACCCGATCCTCGGTCAGATACCGCGGCGAATCGGTACGCGGCTGTGACGGCCGGTGAGTCATGAGGGTCGTCCCATCGATGTGTTGTGCTGCTCGCGCAGTGTCCGTTTGAGAATTTTGCCGACCGGTGACAGCGGGAGCGCGGGAACGAACTCGACGGTGCGCGGTGCCTTGTATCGAGCGATGTATTGCGAACAGAATTCGCGCAATGTCGAGGCGTCGGTCTCGTGTCCCGGGGTCAGGACGACGACCGCGTGGACGCGTTCGCCCCAGTCCGGGTCGGGGACCCCGATCACGGCGCAGCTGGCCACCGATTCGTGCAGGGAGAGAATGCTTTCGACTTCGGCGCTATACACGTTCTCCCCTCCGGTGACGATCATGTCCTTGAGTCGGTCGACGACGTACAGGTAGCCGTCGTCGTCGAAGTAGCCCATGTCTCCGGTGTGCATCAAGCCGCCCCGCAGCGCGTGTGC
>NZ_JBFUGT010000682.1:0-765 GCF_056402775.1 Rhodococcus sp. P3_B8 | reverse complement strand
CCTCTACCTCATGGGTCGCGACGACGAGCGAAACGTCCGACGCGGCGTCGCTCCGATTCGCGAGTTGTGGTCGGCCGGTGTGCCGGCAGCGTTGTCGTCGAACAACATTCGGATCGAATTCACTCCCACAGGGAGAGCGGACCCGCGCGACATCGCCCTTCTCGCGGCCAGAATCTCGCACATTTTCTCGCCGGACCAGTTCGCGCGAATCGTTGACATGACGACCGCTGCGGCCGCCGCGGTCGTCCACCCGGGCGAGCCCCACGGCGTCACGGTTGGTGCTCGCGGCGATCTGGTCGTCCCCGACACGGACGATCCCACCACATTGCTATTCGATCAGCCGCCCAGAACTCTCGTACTGGCGGGCGGGCTCCCGGTCTACACCGAACGTCGCGAACGTGACTGGCACCGCCAGGCCCGACAACTCGAACTAGCGAAGTGGCAGTTCAGCCGGTGAAGAGTTCTGTGTCTCGAACTTTCTCACCGCGTGAACCTCTCACGTCTGCCACGGGCGTCTTCACATCAACGTCGGACCGTGACTGCGCTCCTTGCGTGCTGGTGCGACCGATCATCGAGTTCAGTGCAGGGGTAGAGCCGTCCAACGTCTCGCCATCGCCGCTGAATATCTGACACCGCAGAAGGGGGAACACTTCGGACCCTGGGTCGTCGAGATCCGCGCCGCACGGAGCACGAACTTGCTCCGGCGCGGGCATCGGCGCACTGGCCGACTGGTTCAGCGGGGGTCAGCTGCGGAAGCCCGCCGAT
>NZ_JBFUGT010000681.1:0-773 GCF_056402775.1 Rhodococcus sp. P3_B8 | reverse complement strand
CCTCTACGTCCAGCACCGGCACGCGAAGGACCGGTAACACGAGGAAACCACCGTCAGTACGTACTGACGGTGGTTTCTCGTTGCGGTTCGGAGTGGGCGAATCTCAGTTCGCGGTCGGCAGCGACTTCAGCGACGTGACGGTGGCGACGCAGGCACGAGCGGCCTCGGCACCCTTCTTCACGAAGTGGTCGTGGAAGTAGTTGAGGTGCTCGTCGTGCTCGTGGAAGTGGTGCGGCGTCAGCACAACCGAGAACACCGGCACATCCGTGTCGAGTTGCACGCGCATGAGGCCGTCGATCACCGCGGTCGCGACGAACTCGTGCCGGTAGATGCCACCGTCCACGACGAGCGCGGCCGCGACGACGGCGTCGTAACGCCCGGTGAGGGCGAGGCGGCGTGCGTGCAGCGGGATCTCGAACGCGCCCGGCACCTCGAAGAAGTCCAGCTCGTCCTTCGAATACCCCAGCGTGTTCACCTCGTCGGTGAAGCCCTCGCGCGCGCGGTCGACGATGTTGCGGTGCCACGTGGCCTGGATGAACGCGATCCGTCCCTGACTCTCACTCATGGTCTGAAACTACTGCACCGGAGCTAGCGCTGTGAACGGGGCAGTGCCGTGGACCGGCCCCACCCGGAGTCGTCGGTGAGGTGCTCGAGCAGGGGCTGAATCCGGTACGGCAGCGGGCTGGTCAGCGCGATGGTGGTGGTCGAATGCGTGATGCCGGGCAGGTTCGCGATCTTCTCCAGCAACTTCTGCAGCTCCGCGTGCGTGGACG
>NZ_JBFUGT010000680.1:0-810 GCF_056402775.1 Rhodococcus sp. P3_B8 | reverse complement strand
ATTCCCCGTTCCGCAAGGGGCCGCTGCGCACCATCGGTGACGTCGAGGAGGCCACCTCGGCGTGGGTGCACTGGTACAACACCGGCCGGCTCATGCATCGTCTCGGGCGGATCCCACCGGCCGAGTACGAAGCCAAGTACTACGCTGAACACCGTGCCGATCAACCGGTCGCACACAAATGACAGTGTGTGCATGAGACCCGGGATGGTTCACCTACCTGATCCTCGCCGGCGCAGCCGTGCTCGCCGCCATGGTGGCGACCGCGAGCATCCCCCGCGTGGGCGAAAAGGGTCCAGTGGCAGACGATCCCGCAAGCCGGGACGCGAACTGTCCGAGGTGACTTGACTACTCGCCGTGATCTGCAGGTGGGTCGGCGACGTTGCGGAGCCCACGGATGTGGTCAACCAGGGTCGGGCGTTTCGCAGCCGCTGTGGATTCACTCGCTTCGGCATTCTCGCGGGCGTGTGCTTCCTCGCAGATTTGCTTCTCCCAGTACGCATCCGATCGTGCCCGCGGCACCCACGGAACGCTCATGCGATGTCCTCTCGGTGTAGGACGAGAGGAGATCGCTCCACCAGTCACGTATTTCGCGCCGGTGGTGGCCTCTGTTGCCACCGGCCGTGCCTCATCGGTGTCTTTCCTTTGTACGCCTCAGGCGTGAGGTCTGTCGCCCCCAACGGATCAGGTCGGCGACCTGTGCGGCTCGGCTACAGGATGAGCGGGAGGCATCGCCCGGGGCGCTCGAATGCACGTCCATTGCCTTAATGGGATATGCGGGGTAGACCTGAGGTACGGATCCACGGCAGACCC
>NZ_JBFUGT010000679.1:0-816 GCF_056402775.1 Rhodococcus sp. P3_B8 | reverse complement strand
TCGCTGATCACTTCCGGGTGCGTCGTCGTACGGGTACAGAATCGGTCGTCGCCTTCGCGCGCGTCCTGCGGGCCCTGGCTCGGGCCAGATCGTCTTCCTCGTCGTCGTCCTTCGACGACCGCGACCGGGACCGGGTGGGCCGGGAACTACCGCCACTCGACGAGCGGCGGCGCGGGGCCGGCCGCCTCCGGCCGCGGGGCGCCTGTTCGGAATCGTCGTCACCGGTCTCGTTGTCGCCCTCGTCATCGGGTTCGCCTTCGTCTTCCGCGTACGCCTCGCCCTCGTACTCGTCCTCGGGTTCCTCGTCACGGGCCCGCTTGGACTTCTTCTTCCCGCCCACAGCCTTGCCGAGGCCGCCGACCAGGTCCTCACCCGACTCCAGCCGGGTGTTGAGCGAGTCGATGCGCTGGCTGGCCGCAGTCACCGCGGCCGCCTTCACCGCGTTCATCAACTCCTTGCGCACCGTCACACCGAGCTTGGCGACCTCGGGAGAATCGGCGAGCAGCTTGCGGCCCTCGTTGAGAACACCCAGCGACCCGGTGGGAAAACGTCTGCTGGCTCCGAACCCGGCGAGCATCAACGCCAGCTTCATCTTGTGCGTACGGCCCAGCATGTAACCGGCACCCACCGCCATAGCCATCTGACCCTTGCCTGTCATCGCCCAACCCCTTGTTGTCGAGAAGATGTGGTGCACCTCGGCGCCGGCGTCGGCGAAAAGGATGGGGGCCGTGGTCGGTGGGTGGTGCCTTCGTTCCCGCCGACTACCCCGGGCCGGCGACACTCAATCTGCGCGAAGCCCTCGAGTTCCGGGAGGGC
>NZ_JBFUGT010000678.1:0-816 GCF_056402775.1 Rhodococcus sp. P3_B8 | reverse complement strand
CCCGGCCGCGCGCCGGCGGCACGCGAGCCGGTACGCCACCAGCGCACCCATGCTGTGCCCGAAGAAGACGTGCGGCTGCGTGAGCGGTTCGGCGAGTTCGGACTCGAGTGCGGTGACGAGGGACTCGACGTCGGTGAATCCGGCCTCGCCGGCACGGCTCTCCCGGCCGGGCACGTGCACGGGCCACACCGACACGTGCGGGCTCAGGGCGCGGTGCCAGTGCCGGTACGTCGAGGGTCCGCCGCCGGCGTGGGGGAAGCAGAACAGCAGGAGGGGGCCGGGCACGGCGCTACGCGGCCGCGACGAGCGTGGCGAGTTCGTCGGCGAGAGCTGCCACCGTGGACCGGATCTGGTCCTCGGTGTGGCACGAGGTGACGAAGAAGCGCAGCCGGGCGAGGTCTTCCGGCACGGCCGGGTAGAGGATGGGGTTCACGTTGATGCCGCGCCGGAGCAGTGCGTTGGACAGGGCGAGGGTGCGGAGTGAATCCCCGACGATGCACGGGATGACCGGGGTGTCCTTCGAGTCCCCGGTGTCGATTCCGGCGTCCGTGGCGAGCTGCAGGAAGAGCCGGGAGTTGCGCCGCAACCGGTCCAGTGCCTCGGGTTCGGCGCGCATCTGCCGGATCGCGGCCAGGGACGCCGCGGCATTCATCGGCGTGATCCCGACGCTGTAGACGAAGCCGGGCGTCGTGTACTTCAGGAAGCGGATGAGCTCGGCGCTGCCCGCGACGTAGCCGCCGCAACCGGCCAGGGCCTTCKACATCGTGCCGGACCACAGCTCCACGTCGTCGCGGTCGACGTCGAAGTGCTCGCCGA
>NZ_JBFUGT010000677.1:0-831 GCF_056402775.1 Rhodococcus sp. P3_B8 | reverse complement strand
GGCCTGCAGGCCGCCGGACCCTACAGCGCCGCGCCGGCCACCTTCCAGGTGTTCGTCCCGCCGACCCCCACCTGGCAGATGGCCGACCTCACCACCCCGCGGGCCGTCACGCTCACCACCGAACCGGCGCCGGTGACCACGGCGCCGCCGCCCGCGCCTTCGACGACCCCCGCCCCGCCTCCGCCGCCGGTCCGGACCACGGTCGCGCCGCCTCCCCCGACGATCAGCCTCGCCCCGGTCACCACACCCGTCACCCGGCCTCCCGTCGTCACGACGACCGAGCAGACCGTGCCCCGGATCGCGGCCCCGCCGTCCGCGGCACCCGCGGAGCCGACCCTGCCGCCGGTCACCACCATCACGACGACGACGCGTCCGGTGATCACCATCCCGCCCGTCACCACCAGACCGCGCGGCTGACGCCCACCACAGCCCGTCCGAGATCGGGAGCGCCGACACGCCCTGCACAGGAGTCGGTAAGGTGGCTTCCCGCCGGATTGGGGGGTCCACTCCGGGACCGTGAGTGTCCAGCATCGGAGGTCGGGGATGAGTGGCGGGGAGAATTTTCGGTCGGGCGAGTGGGATCACCGCGCCATCAGGAGTGCGGTCGACGCGCTGAGGCCCGCCGAGTCCGGTGCGGTCGCCGCGGCCTGGGACGACCTCGGACGGCGATTCCAGGAGTCGGTCACCGCGTTCCACGACGCGACCCGCGCCGCGGTCGACACCGGCTGGCGTGGGCCGACCGCGGCCGCGGTGGCATCGGCACTCGACGACTACGCCGCCCGCGCCGGGCAGGTCGGCGGCCGGTTCACCGATGTGGGCGATGCGTTGCGG
>NZ_JBFUGT010000676.1:0-834 GCF_056402775.1 Rhodococcus sp. P3_B8 | reverse complement strand
GGATATCAGTGATGTTGTGGATCATGACTCTGGCAATCCTCGCTGTAGCACCACCACCCCCCCGAACGGAGGTTGCGTGGATGAACGTCTGCTGAGCAAGCGATGCGCCKCGGCTCCAGGTATGCCGCGATGAGGTCAGCATTTTTCGGTAGCTTTCGGGGATGAGATGGCCACGGATGCTGAGCATTCCGCGGTGTTCCCACCTGCAGAGCAGGAACAATCGGCGGAGCTGTTTGGCCCCGATCCGGGATTTCCCCGATGTGATTCCTGGCCGGAGGTTCAATCCAGTGCAGACAGTTGGGTGAGGAAGTCGTGGTGGTCGTAGTAGACGGTGTAGTTCTTCACCCGACCTTCGGCGAATGTCCAGAATTCCCCCAGGGTGATGTCGAGGGACCGCCCCGTCGGTGGGATGCTCGAGCCGTCCGGCAGCGGGAGGTCTTCCGTGTGCGTCCCGGTCACGCGCAATTCGAAGGCGATCTCGTCGCCATCGACCACAACGCGGCGTGGATGATGGCGGAGGTCGGGAAACGTCGCGAAGAACCCCGCCATCCACAGGCACACATAGGGGGCACCGACCTGAGTGAATCCAGGAGCGACAATCTCGCACTCGGGATCAAGCATCGATTCGACCCGGTCGAAATCGTGCGCATCGACGTAGGCAAAGAAATTCTCTATGAAATCAGAAGTGACAGCAGGGGTGTCGATAGACATCGAGTCAGATCCTTCATGATTGAACACGGTGATGTGTTAATGGATGGGGTTTGTGTACCAATGGTTGGGGCGTGGTCCTGAGCCCGGAAAGGCACTGCGCCGGTCGGTGCGAGGTGGCGTGGG
>NZ_JBFUGT010000675.1:0-837 GCF_056402775.1 Rhodococcus sp. P3_B8 | reverse complement strand
GCCAGGTACAGCAGGGCGGGTGACCCGAGGCCGCCCGCGCCGATGACGAGGACCTTCGCGTTCTTCAGACGTTTCTGCCCCGCCATACCGACATCCGGGATGATCAGGTGCCTGCTGTACCGCGCCACCTCGTCGCGGGAAAGTTCGGCGTCCGGTTCCACCAGCGGCGGCAGTGCCTCGGTGGTCTTCACAGAACGGTCAAGCGACACGGCCCACTCCTGACGTTGCGCGACAGCTTCCGATGCGTCGGACAGCATTGACTTCAACGCTCCGACAGGGTCCATTCTTCCCCTCCCGCCGGCAGTCGCGCGGGGCGGCCCCTGCTCACGCCCTCGGGAACGGCCACGGATTGAAATGGCAGGTCAGACCGTTCATCGGGACGATACCCTCGGGGTCGAGCTGCGCGATGTCGTTGTTGGCCGTGCCG
The DNA here is from genome assembly GCF_056402775.1 of Rhodococcus sp. P3_B8. NCBI lineage: Bacteria > Bacillati > Actinomycetota > Actinomycetes > Mycobacteriales > Nocardiaceae > Rhodococcus > Rhodococcus sp. P3_B8. Next base: position 410 of record NZ_JBFUGT010000675.1, on the reverse strand, counting down.
AACGTCTGCTGCATCATCACCGGCGCGAGGCCGCCCTCGGTCTCGCACGGCTGGTGGTCCTGGTAGCCGATGGCGTGCCCGACCTCGTGGTTGATCTGGTACTGCCGGTACGACCCGATGTCGCCCTGGAACGCGATGGCTCCCCGCACCCAGCGCGGCTCGTTGAGGACGACGCGATCGATGCCGGGGTTGTAGCAGGACACCTCCAGCTGGATGTCGTAGCCGCACGCCTCACGGATGGTCATCTGCGACGTCAGCGACACCCGGAAGTCGGGGTCGCCCTGGTCGACGCGGCGGAACGCGAACCGCGGGTCCTTCGTCCAGCTCTTCGGATTCGACAGCGTCTGGTCGACCATCCGGCCGAACGACTCGTCGCCGCCGAACCCGGACGTGTCGACCCCGTCCTCGAT
>NZ_JBFUGT010000674.1:0-843 GCF_056402775.1 Rhodococcus sp. P3_B8 | reverse complement strand
ATCGTGGATCGGCACTATGTGCGGGTTCCGGATCTGCGCCGCGATTCCGACATCCCGTTCGAATCGTTCGCAGAATTCGTCGTCCTCGGTAGCATCCGGCGGCAGCACCCGCACCACGACCYGCCGGGACGTGACGGTGTCGAACGCCGCCCAGACCTCGCCGCTCACATCCACCGTCAGCGAACGGTCCAGCCGGTATCTCCCGAATAGCGCTCCAACTTGCATTGCCACTCTCCGCCGATCGAAATTGCCGCGTCTGCGGGTCCGTGCACCCGAAATTCTAGGCGGTGGGGGCCATAGGTTCTCGTTGGAGCCCGGTAGTGTGCTCGTATGCGCAGAACGCACCTAGGCTAGTCCCGGTCCGGGACCGCCCCGACTCAGGAGAAGCCTGATGCGTACTGCATTCTGCAATGCACTCTATTCCGTGTTGGATCACCGGATCTGTTGTGGGCGGATTCCCGAATGGACCGCACACGTCGGTCAGCCGTGGGACACCTACGACGTCGCACCGTGGAATCTGTACAACGTGATCTGGCGGATCCAGCACTGGATTCGCGGCGGCGTCGACGCTGATCGGTAACCTGATTCCACTCTTCGGCGGCGTCCGATTTCGACTCGGGCGCCGCGGAAGGTACCCCGACGGTCTCTACTTCGCGTGCCTCGCGCGGGCGACGAGGACGTCGTCGCCTGCATCGATGCGGGTGCCGAAGCCGCGGCTGATCCCGTCGAGGACCCGCCGCAGCCATTCGGTGTCACGTGTCGACGCGCGTTGCAGTTGCATCCGCCGGGATCTCATCGGCACCATTCGTAGCTCGAGCAGTTCGTGCGTGCGCGCGTCCAGCG
>NZ_JBFUGT010000673.1:0-843 GCF_056402775.1 Rhodococcus sp. P3_B8 | reverse complement strand
GCATAGCGATATCCAACTACCGACGACAAAAGCGACTAGATAGGCTTACCGGGACTGTCGCTTGCTCCTCTGTCAAGCAGCGGCTGCGGTGACCATCAGTGATAGATCTGCGGCCATCGCTTTGATGACGACGTCCGAGAGTCTGCGCTTGAGGATGCGGAGTGCTTCCATTCCACCGTCGCCGCTGGCCTTGCGGCGTGCCAACAGTGCTCGCGCGTCGGGATGACAGCGGGCCTGAGTGAGTGAGTGCGATGCGGTGGATTGCGGCATTGAGCTGACGGTTCCCGGTGCGCGAGAGTCGATGTCGAGCGCGGTTCGACGACCATACTGGAAGCGGCGCGGTGCCGTTGTGCCGTGCGAACGCATCCTTGGAGTGAAATCTATCGACACGAGCGGTCTCACCGACCAGCTTCGCTGCGATGAGCGCTCCGCACCCAGGAATCGCCAACAAGGAAGGGGCCAGCACAGCGGTCCGGGAAGTGATCTGGCCCGTGAGTTCGTCGATCTCGACAGTGAGGCGGCGTAGGTGCTCGACGAGTCGGGCCGCCAGTTCTGCGACAAGGCCCGAAGAGTTCGACAGATGCGCTCGAACCTTGTCGAACGCACTGGTCCGGTCCATTTTCGTCGGCGCCTTCCACCCTGGGTCGAGCTCGTGAAGGTGCCAGCGCAGGCGTGCGATGATTCGAGTCCGTTCGGCAACGAGGTCTTCGCGATGGTCGACCAGGAGCCGGAGCTCACGTTCTGCGCCGTCGAGGCGGGCTTCGGGCAGATCGGGCTCACGCAGGGCCGCGCGTGCGACTGCGAGCGCGTCGATCGGATCCGACTTGCCGTAGGTGCGGGCGC
>NZ_JBFUGT010000672.1:0-849 GCF_056402775.1 Rhodococcus sp. P3_B8 | reverse complement strand
GAGCTGTTCGGTGCGCAGCGCGGCCCGGATGCGGGTGGTCTTGGTGTCGATGTCCCGGCGACGGGCCCGGCGCAGGGCGGCCGAGATCTGGGCCCGGCTCAACCGGGCCGCCGCGGTCGGGTCGGGGGCCTTGCCGAGCAGTTCGAGGGTATCGGCGGCGTCGAGGTCGTCGAATGCTTCCAGCGCGGCCGGGAAGTACTCACGCAACGCGTGTCGCAGCCGCTGCGTCTGACGGGTGCGTTCCCAGATCAGCGTCTTGTGCGCGCGGGCAACGACTTTCACCGCCTCGGCGTCGGGGCTGTCGCCGGCCATCGCGCGGAGCTGGTGGGCGTCGGTGCGGACCATGTCGGCCAGCGAGTGTGCGTCGGCGGCGTCGCTCTTGGCACCGGACACCGCATGGCGTTGCCGGTACCGGGCCGCCTGCAACGGGTTGAYCGGATACACGACGTAGCCGGCTGCATTCAGCGCCGCCACCCACGGACCACGGTCGGTCTCGATCCCGACCCGCACCTCGGCGTCGTCGCCGGCGTCGTCGCCGAGCTGTGCGGCGATCAGCGCGTGCAGCCGTGCGATTCCGGAACTCCCTTCCGGTAGTCTGGATTTCGCCAGTGTGCGCCCCGACGAATCCATCAATTCCACATCGTGATGATCCTCGGCCCAATCGTCACCCACCAGCAGCAGCATTTACTACCTCCTTTCCCCGTCCGTCATCGACAGATACCTCGGCAGCCTGGCGGAAGAAGTTTCGGCGACCTAATAAAATAGTGCTCTGCGGCACGACATCCCAGCAGCGATCATCTATCTTCCGAACCGAACCGGCGAGGGCACGATCTGAAGGCAGGACTTCAA
>NZ_JBFUGT010000671.1:0-852 GCF_056402775.1 Rhodococcus sp. P3_B8 | reverse complement strand
CGCCAGGATTCGTGGAGACCGACCTGATCTCCGAGATGTCGTCGGATACGCTCGACGAGTTCCTGCGCGGCAGTTCTCTCGGCCGCACCGCTACACAGCGCGAGATCGACGGAGCCGTGGTGTTCCTCGCCAGTCGCGCCTCGGGCTACATCACCGGCTCGACGCTCGCCGTCGACGGCGGCACTTCCGGACACTGATTCCCGACGAGGAAGGACCATGCAACCATGACGTACTCCACCAAGGTGACCACCCTCCGCGGCGACGGCGTTTCACTGGTTGCCGACCTGTGGGAACCCCGGCGGGAACCGAAAGGCACGGTCCTGCTGCTCCACGGCGGCGGCCAAACCAGGCACTCGTGGCAGCGCACCGGAATACGGCTGGCCCAGCAGAGTTGTCGCGCGTATTGCATCGACGCACGCGGCCACGGCGACAGCCAGTGGTCGACCGACGGCGACTACAGCCCCGACGCGCACGCCCGCGACATTCGCGCAGTCGTCGCCGACCTCGGTGAACCCCCGGTGCTCGTCGGAGCGTCCATGGGCGGCATGGCCTCACTTGTCGCATCAGGCGACGAACCAGGTATTGCCCGGGCGCTGGTCCTGGTGGACATCACCCCGAAGGCCGAACCGGAGGGTCTCGCCAAGATCACCGAATTCATGCAAGCCGGTTTGTCCGGCTTCGACAGCCTCGAGGACGCGCTCGGAGCAGTGATCGAATACAACCCGCACCGGAGTCGCGCGCCGCGGGTGGAGGGTTTGCGCAAGAACCTGCGTGAGCACGACGGTCGTTGGTACTGGCATTGGGATCCGCGAATGCTGTCGGATAGGACGAATTCGGCGGACGCGACGGCCG
>NZ_JBFUGT010000670.1:0-852 GCF_056402775.1 Rhodococcus sp. P3_B8 | reverse complement strand
GGGGTGGATGGCGTCGGCGCCGGACTTGGCGGCGGCGTCCAAAATTTTGTCGAACACCAGGTAGGACTCGGCGGAGGTCTGCCCGCCGAGGGCGAATGCTTCGTCGGCCAGGCGCACGAACGGGGCGTCGGCGTCGGGTTCGGCGTAGACGGCGACGCTGGCCAGGCCGGCATCGGCTGCGGCCCGGATCACCCGCACTGCAATCTCACCGCGGTTCGCGACGAGCACCTTGGAAATACGTGCACTACTCATCGAAATGTCTTCCCTTTTCTACAGTTTCAGTAGCCTGCGTTGACCAGGACGGCAGCGGCGGCTACTTGCCGACGCAGAATGAGGGCGGGCGTGCCCCACGAATCGTTATCGGACGCGGGCGCTTCCGCCGCGGAACCGGACGAGGCGATCGCAGCGAACACTGCGAGCACCGCGGCGATGTCCGTGTCGCTCGGGTTGCCCGTGAACGTCACGGCCGGCGCCGCCGGCGGCTCTTCAGTGATGCCGGCGCCCAGCTCGTCGAGCACCTCGTCGACTACCAATTCCGCGGTCATAGCGGAATGTTCCCATGCTTCTTGGGCGGGAGGGTGACCATTTTGCGTTCGAGGAGGCGCAGGGCGGCCACGATCTGTCCGCGGGTGTGGGACGGGGGGATGACGGCGTCGACGTAGCCGCGTTCGGCGGCGACGTACGGGTTGACGAGGGTGTCTTCGTATTCCTGTTGCAGTTGCAGGCGCAGGGCGTCGACGTCGTCGCCGTTCTTGGCGGCCTCGAGGAGGCGTTTGCGGTAGACGAACCCGACGGCGCCGGAGGCGCCCATGACGGCGATCTGGGCGGTGGGCCAGGCGAGGTTGACGTCGG
>NZ_JBFUGT010000669.1:0-853 GCF_056402775.1 Rhodococcus sp. P3_B8 | reverse complement strand
TCGTCGACCTGTGCGGCAACCAGGCCGTGGACACCCTGATCTACGCGGCCGACGACCACCGGCAGCGCTACTCGGCCGCCGCCACGGTGTCGGCGCAGCGAAACCTGTTCCTGACCACGGGAAGTGTCCTCCGCACCGACGATCACGACGCCCTGATGACGCTCGTCGCCGACGAGGTCGGCTCGCACGACACGGTGGGCGGCGCCTGCTCGCAGGAGTCGAACACCCTGCGGTACGGCCACCACACCAAGCACCAGCACGCCTGCGTCGAGAACTTCCTCGCCGAAGGATCCCGGTGGGGGATCGGCAAGCGCGACCTGGTGTCGAACATCAACTTCTTCATGAACGTTCCCGTCGACGCCGACGGCACGCTCGGCATCGTCGACGGCCTGTCCGCGCCGGGCCGCCGCCTGGCGCTCCGCGCGGAGCGCGACGTTCTGGTACTGGTGTCCAATTGCCCGCAGATCAACAACCCCTGCAACGGTTTCGACCCGACCGCGGTGCGGATGATCGTGACCCGGCCGACGGGAGCGCAGGCATGAGCGCCAAGATCACCGTGCACCGGCCCGGCATGCTCACCACGGTGCAGGACTTCCCCGGACGGACCGGGTACTGGCACGTCGGTGTGCCGCCGTCGGGGCCGATGGACGACCTGTCGTTCCGGCTCGGCAACACCGCGCTCGGCAACGACGAGGGCGCCGCCGGAATCGAATGCGCCATGTCCGGTCCCGCACTGCAGTTCGACGAGGACACGGTGGTGTGTGTGACGGGCGCGCCCGCACCGGTCACGGTCGACGGAGTGCTGCAGGCGCAGTGGCGTCCGGTCCGGGTGCCGGCAGGCGCAGTCCTGGAC
>NZ_JBFUGT010000668.1:0-863 GCF_056402775.1 Rhodococcus sp. P3_B8 | reverse complement strand
CCGTCTACGTCACCGGGCGCGGCCCGGTGACGGACGACAGCCCGCTGTCGGTGTCGGCGCGAACGGTCACCGGTGCCGGTGGGACCGGCATCGCGGTGGCCTGCGATCACCGCGAAGACGCAGATGTGCGTGCGCTGTTCGCCCGGATCTCGGAGGAGCAGGCCGGCCGACTCGACCTGCTGGTCAACAACGTGTGGGCGGCGCCCAAGGGATTCGGCGGGTTCAGCACGCCGTTCTGGGAGCGGCCGCTGGACGACTGGGACTCGCTGATCGGTGTCGGACTGCGCGCCCATTACGTCGCGTCCGTGGAGGCTGCGCGGATGATGGTGCCCCGCCGCTCCGGGTTGATCGCGAACATCTCGTCGTTCGGGACCCGCGGGCATCTGCACTCGGTGCTGTACGGCATGTCCAAGGCCGGGCTGGACAAGATGGCCAGCGACATGGCGGCGGAGCTGGCTCCGCACGACGTGCGCGCGGTCTCGCTGTGGCCGGGCATCGTCCGGACGGAGATGATCGTCGCCAGCGGCCTCGAGACCATCGCCGGCTTTCCCGTCGCGGACGCCGAGTCCCCCGAGTTCATCGGCGAGGTGATCTGCGCCCTGACCGCGGACCCGACCCTTCCTCAGCGCAGCGGCCACACCTTCGTCACGGCGGAGCTGGCCGTCGAATACGGCATCACCGACACCCAGGGCCGGACCCCTCCCTCACACCGGGAACCGTTCGGCGGCGGCCCGCTGTTCTGAGCCGCCGCCTCGCGCGGTCAGTTCACGTCGCGCCGGCGGACGAGCCAGACCGTTCCCAGCGCGGACGCGGCGACGTACCCGGCCAGGAGAACCACGGACGTGCCTCCGTCGAGGATGTTC
>NZ_JBFUGT010000667.1:0-868 GCF_056402775.1 Rhodococcus sp. P3_B8 | reverse complement strand
ACATCGGCCTGCGTGGCTTCCTTCCCGCTTCGCTCGTCGAGATGCGCCGTGTCCGCGATCTGCAGCCGTACGTCGGCAAGGAGATCGAGGCCAAGATCATCGAGCTCGACAAGAACCGCAACAACGTCGTCCTCTCGCGCCGTGCATGGCTCGAGCAGACGCAGTCCGAGGTTCGCAGCGAGTTCCTGCACCAGCTGCAGAAGGGCCAGGTCCGCAAGGGCGTCGTGTCCTCCATCGTCAACTTCGGTGCCTTCGTGGACCTGGGCGGCGTCGACGGCCTGGTGCACGTGTCCGAGCTGTCCTGGAAGCACATCGACCACCCGTCCGAGGTTGTCGAGGTCGGCACCGAGGTCACCGTCGAGGTTCTCGACGTCGACCTGGACCGCGAGCGCGTCTCCCTGTCGCTCAAGGCGACGCAGGAAGACCCGTGGCGTCAGTTCGCCCGCACGCACGCCATCGGCCAGATCGTGCCCGGCAAGGTCACGAAGCTGGTTCCGTTCGGTGCTTTCGTGCGCGTCGAAGAGGGAATCGAAGGCCTCGTCCACATCTCCGAGCTGGCCGAGCGCCACGTGGAGGTCCCGGACCAGGTTGTCGGCGTCAACGACGATGCGCTCGTCAAGGTCATCGACATCGACCTCGAGCGTCGTCGCATCTCGCTGTCGCTGAAGCAGGCCAACGAGGACTACAACGCCGAGTTCGATCCGTCCAAGTACGGCATGGCGGACAGCTACGACGAGCAGGGCAACTACATCTTCCCCGAGGGCTTCGATCCCGAGACCAACGAATGGCTCGAGGGCTTCGACAAGCAGCGTGAAGAGTGGGAGAACCGCTACGCCGAGGCTGAGCGTCGTCACAAGATGCACACCGC
>NZ_JBFUGT010000666.1:0-868 GCF_056402775.1 Rhodococcus sp. P3_B8 | reverse complement strand
CGTGTCTCATGTGGATGAAGTGACCTGTGGGACATAATGTGACGCGTGGTAGATGAGTTGTCACTGAGGTTGGTTCCGGATGCGTTGTGGGAGATAGTCGAACCGTTGATTCCTCCTTTTGTCGCCCGGCCGCAGGGAGGTGGCAGTGCGCCGGCCGATGACCGGGCGGTGTTCACCGCGATCGTGTACGTGCTCACCAGCGGATGTGCGTGGCGGCACCTGCCGCCCTCGTTCGGGGTAACCGTGCCGACCGCGCATCGACGGTTCAGTGCCTGGGTGCGGGATGGGGTGTTCGAGAAACTCCATCGCGAGGTGCTCGATCGACTCGGTAGCGCGGGCGAACTCGACTGGACGGCAGCGATCCTGGACGCGGCAAGCGTGCGGGCGAAAAGGGGGGCTCACTGACGGGTCCCAGCCCGGTCGACCGCGGTAAGAAGGGATCGAAGATCCACGTCCTGTCCGAAACGAATGGAATCCCACTGGTCGTGGGCGTGACCGGGGCGAACACCCATGACAGCACGATGCTGCAACCATTGGTGGCAGCGATTCCGGGCGTGAAGTCTCGGCGCGGACCGCGCCGACGCAAGCCGGGAAAGCTTCGCGCCGACAAGGGCTACGACTACGACATTCACCGACGGTGGCTGCGCGAACGAGGCATCGTCCCGCGGATCGCCCGCCGCGGCATCGAGCGAAACGATCGCCTAGGCCGGTACCGATGGAAGATCGAACGCACCATCGCCTGGCTCACCGGCTACCGGCGCATGACCATCCGCTACGAGCGCCACGGCGAACACTTCGCCGGCTTCCTTCACCTCGCCGCCGCACTCACCTGCTTCAAGAAGCTCCCCACATGAGACACGCTCTCTCT
>NZ_JBFUGT010000665.1:0-875 GCF_056402775.1 Rhodococcus sp. P3_B8 | reverse complement strand
GACTGTCACTGCGGCGTGGGTGATGTCGGGGTGGGTGGTGAGGGTGGCTTCGATTTCGCCGAGTTCGATGCGGTGGCCGCGGATTTTGACTTGGAGGTCGCGGCGGCCGAGGTATTCGAGGTTGCCGTCGGGGTGCCAGCGGACGAGGTCGCCGGTGCGGTACATGCGTTGGCCGGGTGGGCCGTAGGGGTTGGCGACGAACCGTTCGGCGGTCAGTGCGGGCCGGTTGTGGTATCCGCGGGCCAGCTGGACCCCGGCCACATACAACTCGCCCACCACCGCCACCGGTACCGGATGCAAGCGGTGGTCCAGCACGTAGGCGTGGCAGTTGATCTGGGGTGTGCCGATGGGCACCACGCTCTCTTCGTGTTGGGTGCAGCGGTGGCAGATGACGCTGACGGTGGTTTCGGTGGGCCCGTACTGGTTCCATACCGTCGCCGGACCGAACTCCGCCAACCGTGCGACTGTCTGCCCGGACAGCGTTTCACCGCCGAGGTAGACCACCCGCACGCCGCGGAGGACGTCGGGTGATCGGCCGGCCATCAGGGCGGTCATCACCGTCGGCACCGACGACATGTGGGTAATCGCTTGGGTGCGGATGAGTTCGGCGAGGTAGTCGGGGTCGCGTTGGCCGTCGGGCCCTGCCAAGACCACGCAGCCCCCGACCTGCAGCGGTGCGAAGAGGTCGGGAGTCGATGCGTCGAAGGTCACCGCGTTGCTCTGCAGAAGACGGTCACCCAAGCCGTAGTCGAACGCAACCCACTGCACCTCGTTGACGATCGCGCTGTGCGCTACGGTCACTCCCTTCGGGCGGCCGGTCGATCCCGAGGTGAACATCACGTAGGCCGTGTTCTGCGGGCGTAGCGGTGCGCGGC
>NZ_JBFUGT010000664.1:0-882 GCF_056402775.1 Rhodococcus sp. P3_B8 | reverse complement strand
GCGCTGTTCTTCACCCCCGATTGAACCTGTTATTCGGGTTGTTCGAGGGCGTTGGTGATGTGTTCGTGGACCGGAGGTTTCGAGGTTCTGGCCGACGGCGTGGGCGCGGGTGTATTCGTCGGCGTTGAGCCGGATGTGGGGGCCTGGGGTGGGCCTGTGGGCGAGTTCGCGTCTGAGGTGCTCACGCATTTCGCTGATGGGTAGGGATGCGAGGTCGGTGAGGATGTGAGCGCCGGTGGAGGCGGGGTCGTCGAGTAGGGCCAGGAGGAGGTGGTTGGTGCCGATCCTCTTCGTGCCCGAGCAGGGTGGTCTGGCGCAGGCTGCCCTCGAGGACCTTCTTCGTCTTCGCCGGTGTTCGGGATGTGCCCCGCGGCGCGGAGCCTGCCGGTGCGCTGACACCGCCGAGCTTGCACTCGAGGGCCGGCGCGGTGACACCCCACGAGGTCAGCGCCGCCGCTCCGGGGCCGCCAGCGTCGAAGATCCCGACCAGCAGGTGTTCGGTGCCGACTCCAGTTCTGGTGGTGGGTGCGGGCGGCGCCGGCGGCGAGGACGACCACTTGACGGGCTTGATCGGAGAATCTCTCGAACACCATGACGCGCTCCCTCCCAGGCGTCGCCGCGAGCTACGCGAACTACTGCTGAATTCCCTGCTGCCCATTCTGGGCGGTGCGTAGGTGGTTAGGGGTGGGATCGATGCGACCTCGGAACTGGTGGGCGTAATAGTGCTGTGACCTGGTGTGATGGCATGCCCCGGTTTGTGATGTGGGGGTCGCCGGCGACCTGTTCGGGGAGTGGCGGCGCCGGGGTTCCGGCGGGCGCGCGGGTGTCTGTTGCGTCCGGTTTTGAGTCGTTTTTGAAAGACGTTGATTTGCAAATTTGCAA
>NZ_JBFUGT010000663.1:0-892 GCF_056402775.1 Rhodococcus sp. P3_B8 | reverse complement strand
GGGCAGCGTGAGCCGAGCGGCCCGTGGGGCGCGGGACGCGCAGCCGACGCCACCGACGCGTTCGCCGCCGCCCGGACGGTCGCTGCCGCCGCCGGTGTCGAACTGGAGTTCCGCGCGACGCAATACCTGCCGTGGCACCCGGGCCGCGGCGCGGAACTGCTCGTGAACGGTGTCGTCGTCGGCCACGCGGGCGAGTTGCATCCCGCCGTGCTCGAGCGCGCCGGGCTTCCCCCGCGGACGAGTGCCGTGGAGATCGATCTGGACGCCCTGCCGCTGGTGGAGAACCTGCCCGCGCCGAAGGTCTCACCCTTCCCCGCGGTCCTTCAGGACGTGGCGGTCGTGGTCGACACGGCGGTACCCGCCGCCGAGGTCCAGGCGGCCCTGCGGTCGGGTGGAGGAGAGCTCCTCGAGGACATCCGGCTGTTCGACGTGTTCGAAGGTGCGCAGGTCGGGGAGGGCCGGAAGTCGCTGGCGTTCGCGCTGCGATTCCGCGGCGTCGACCGCACCCTGACCGAGGACGAGGCGAGCGCCGCCCGCGACGCCGCGGTGGCCGCGGCGTCCGCCGCCGTGGGTGCCGAACTGCGCAGCTGACCCGTAGCCTGGGTGGAGGGCCCGAGGCGGTGAGGAGCAGTGCGATGACCGAAGTGCGCGACGTCGTGGCGGCGGCGAGTCAGTTGACCGACGCCGAGTTCCTCGAGGTGGTGCGCGCGGTGGCCGCGGGTCGTCCGGGTCTCGGGGCGCTCCTCGCGGCGGTGGACGTGGGCGCGGCGATTCCGGCCGAGGATCCGGTTACCGCGGAGGTCGTGCCCCACATCGCGCCCGCTGTGCCCGAGCCGGACTACACGCCGGGCGGGGTCCCGACGTTCGACCGCGTGCGTGAGCGGATCGAGGG
>NZ_JBFUGT010000662.1:0-900 GCF_056402775.1 Rhodococcus sp. P3_B8 | reverse complement strand
CCCCGCCATGGTCCCGATGTGGTTCTTCCCCATCGCCATCGCCGCCGGCAACACCGTCGTCCTCAAACCGTCCGAGAAGGACCCGACCGCCGCGATCTGGATGGCCGAACTCTGGGCCGAAGCCGGMCTSCCCGCCGGSGTSTTCAACGTCCTSCAGGGCGACAAGACCGCCGTCGACGAACTCCTCACCCACCCCGCSATCAAGGCCATCAGTTTCGTCGGCTCCACCCCCATCGCCCAGTACGTCTACGCCACCGGCACCGCCCACGGCAAACGCGTCCAAGCATTGGGTGGGGCGAAGAACCACGCCATCGTCCTSCCSGACGCCGACCTCGACCTCGCCGCCGACGCCATGGTCAACGCCGGCTTCGGGTCCGCCGGGGAACGCTGCATGGCCATCAGTGCCCTGGTCGCGGTCGGCGACATCGCCGACGAACTCGTCGCCAAGATCAAAGAGCGCACCGACACATTGAAGATCGGCGACGGCACCAAAGATTCCGACATGGGCCCGCTGGTGACCAAGGTGCACCGCGACAAGGTCGCCTCCTACATCGACGCCGGCGAAAACGACGGGGCCACCATCGTCGTCGACGGGCGCACCGTGCAGGCGAATGGCGGCAAGGACGGGTTCTGGCTCGGACCCACCCTGATCGACCACGTCACCACCGACATGTCCGTGTACACCGACGAAATCTTCGGACCCGTCCTCTCCGTCATCCGCGTCGACTCCTACGACGAGGCCCTGGAACTGGTGAACTCGAGCCAGTTCGGCAACGGCACCGCCATCTTCACCAACGACGGCGGCGCCGCCCGGCGGTTCCAGAACGAGGTCGAGGTCGGCATGGTCGGCATCAACGTCCCCATCCCCGTCCCCATGGCGTACTACCCATGGCGTACTAC
>NZ_JBFUGT010000661.1:0-900 GCF_056402775.1 Rhodococcus sp. P3_B8 | reverse complement strand
CTGGTGGCCGGCGGGTTCTTCCTGCGAGGGGGCACCTCGACAGCCCCGCCCGGGCAGCCGGTGGCATTCACGGTGCTCGCCGCAGGTGTGGACGCCTCCGCGCGGGTGGAGAACCGGGCGTGGGGAACCGGAATCAGCCTCGACGTCGCCGGACTCCCGCAGGGCCGCACGTACAACGTCTGGCTCCAACGCTCCGACGGAAGTCGCATGAATGCTGGCAGTTTCATCGCCGGCGGCGACAAGACGATGTCGATGCAGTTGGCGGTGGGGCTGCCGATGTCGGATGCGGCGATGCTCGGGGTGAGTGCCCCGGGCGACGACCGGCCCCTGCTACAAGCGCCACTGCGGTCCTGACCGACGCCAATTCTCGTGGACGACTCTGAGGAGCCGGCCGTCGCGAGCCACGACCCGTCCGGCCCGCACCACCGTGTCCCGACGGGGGACGTCGACGACGATCTGCGGCACGCATTCTCCGTCCAGCAACATGAAGTCGGCGGGTGAACCCGGTTGCAGGTCGGCCCGCGGCAGCCCCATGGCGGCAGCACCGCCGTCGGCGGCGAGTTCGAAACACGCCTCGAGATCCTCGTCGAGGCGTGCGTCGAGTGCCCAGGCGAGTAGCCACGCGAAGGCACGAGACCCGGACGGAGCGGAAGAACTGGCCCGCCGACACGTCGTGGGTACCCGGGTTGAAGCCGTCCGCTCCCTGGCCGCCGAGACCGGGACGACCTGAGGCGCCCCAGGTAGCACGCGGGCGACCACGGTCTCTCCTACGACTGCGAGATTCGAACGTACCTGGTTACCCGATCAGGGCCACCAAATCTACTCGTCGCGAATGTTTCGCATCCGCCGACGACGCTCGTGCCGAGTCGCTCGTGTGAGAATGCCGGCGCGGGTATTCGC
>NZ_JBFUGT010000660.1:0-920 GCF_056402775.1 Rhodococcus sp. P3_B8 | reverse complement strand
CGACCGCACTGGTCACGCGCCAGGAGCCCTGCATGTTGTCGAGCGCCCAGGCGGCCGCGCCYGCCTGGCCCTCGGCCTTGCCGTACACCGTCTTCTGGACGCGCCGGCCGAAGATGATGAACGCTCCGAGCACGCCGAGGAGGAGACCGATCGGGAGAAGGAACCACTGGAGGCCCCAGATCAGACCGACGAGGAAGAACACCACCGCGAGTCCGATGAGCGTGCCGAGCATGAGCGGCAACAGCAGCTTGTCTTCCTTGCGCTGCATCTGGAACGCCTGCCAGAGCTGAGTTCTGCGTTCCTTCGACGCCTGCCTGCGGGCTGCCTTGGCGGCTGCCTTTGCTTCTTTACTGGGTTTGCCCGCTTTACCGGATTTACTGCCGTTCGCCATGCTCTTCAGGATACGTCCCTGGCCGTGCGCGGTGATGACCCGTCCGGTGTCGACCACCGCGCACGCGGGGAGGTCAGCGGGCGAGCCGCGCCATGAGGGAACTCGCCTCCTGCGACGCATCGCCGCTTTCGGTGAGATGTGCCTGTCCTTCAGGCAATTCGCGGCCGTGGTGGGCCATCGCCTGCGCGTAGAGCCGGCCGGCGCGGTAGGAGGAGCGGACGAGGGGTCCGGCCATGACGCCGGCGAACCCGATTTCCTCGGCGGTCTTGGAGTGCTCGACGAATTCCTCGGGCTTGACCCACCGCTCGACGGGGTGGTGGCGGGGCGAGGGGCGCAGGTACTGGGTGATGGTGATGATGTCGCATCCGGCGTCGTGCAGGTCGTGCAACGCCTGGGTGACCTCGTCGGGGGTTTCGCCCATCCCGAGGATGAGGTTGGACTTGGTGACGAGGTTGTCTTCGCGGGCGGCGGTGATCACGTCGAGGCTGCGCTGGTAGCGGAACGCGGGCCGGATCCGCTTGAAGATGCG
>NZ_JBFUGT010000659.1:0-942 GCF_056402775.1 Rhodococcus sp. P3_B8 | reverse complement strand
ACGCCGATGCGTTCACGAGCAGTCGACGACGCGAATATCTTTCTGTCACAAGGGCGAAGCGCGGAGTCTTTTCGTCGTAGGTCGACGGGATCCGCCCTGTCCAGAAAGTATTCGACGGGTCGGGAGCCGCGTCAAGATGACAATTTCCCCTCCCTAGGGTGCCTATCGGCGGCCGCGACTTCCTGCCACGTCGGCCGCAGTGCACCGATCGGGCTCTGCTGCCGCCCTAGAAGGTGCCGTCGTAGAGCGCGTAACCGCCCGGCCCTGCAGCTTTCGCCCGATACATCCTAGTCCGCCCGGCGGACGAGTTCTTCGCGGGTGCACTCCGGATSGGACAGTGCGACACCGATACTGGCACTGATCGGCCAGTCGGGAGATTCGGCCCGGGTCAGGTCGGCGAGGCTTCCGGTGATCCGGGCGGCAATTGCCACCCCCTCCGTTGCACCTGCGACGTCCTCACACACCACCACGAATTCGTCACCGCCGAGGCGGGCAACGGTATCGCCCGGGCGCACCGCCGACCGCAGATGCCTGGCCAGAACGATCAGCGCGTCGTCGCCGCCGGCATGGCCGAGGCTGTCGTTGACGACCTTGAAGTCGTGTAGATCGACCGACAACAGCGCAACGCGCGTGCCGCCGCGCGGCGCGGCGACCAGGGCCTCGTCGAGCCGACGGCGGGCCGGCGCGCGGTTGGGTAACCCGGTCAGCGGATCGTGCAAGCTCTGGTGCACCAACGCGGCTTCGGCCTCGATGCGGCGGATCGCCGCGGACAGCACCGCCGTCACCGAGCGCAGAAAGGTCAGGTCACGGTCGGTGTATTCGCGAGGACGACGACTGTGCGCGGTCAACACACCCCACACCGCTTCGGAGCCGATCGGAACGCACACCCCGCTGTGCAGCCGGCGCCCGGTCATCCCGGCCGTGGAGAATCGGGTCTCGTGG
>NZ_JBFUGT010000658.1:0-974 GCF_056402775.1 Rhodococcus sp. P3_B8 | reverse complement strand
CACCTGTACACGAGCTTCGGGGTATCTCGTAACACGATGCGTGACGCGATACGGCAGCTTGTGTTCGAAGGGCTTGTCACGACCCGTATGCACAGCGGAAGCGCGGTGCGGGTGGTGACTGAGGAGGACGCGCGGGACATCTATACCGTCCGACGTTCGCTCGAGATCTCCGCGGTAACGGCGAGTTCGCGTGCAACCTCTGATCAGCTCGACGCCATGCACGCGAGTATCGCGCTCACCGCGAAGTACGTGGATGAAGAACGCTGGGATGACGTCAACACCTCGACGATGCTCTTTCATCAGAGCATCGTTCGATTCATCGGCTCGGCTCGGCTCGACACGTTCTTCGAGACTGTCGTTGCCCAACTCCGGCTCTGCTTCGGGTACATACCGAATCGTCCAGAGTTTCATGTTCAGTGGCTCGGACGTGACCGCGTCATCGCCGAGCACATCAGTTCCGGGCGTCGGGACGAGGCAGCGCGCGAGCTCGCCTATTATCTCGATGATTCCGAGGCGCAGATGATCGATGTCATCCGCTCGGCACACAAGGCCGGTTCCACAGATACAGCCTAGTACTGCAACGGTATTCGCTGGACCGGCGTCAGCGACCACTGCGCAGGTGTGATGCGGCCGGTGCGGCACGACTCGGACGCAGTGTGTGGCGGGCCGGCGACTTGCCGGTGCGGTATCGCTCATCTTGGACAGCGTCCGCGACGGCCGAGGCAGGGGCAGGGCACGCGATACACACGGGAAGCGGGCCCGCTCTCCGAGTCGACAGATTTCGGCTCGGAGAGCGGACCCGCACCCGACTCACCTGGGATGTTCTATACCGCGATCAGGTCGTCCGGGACCTGCGGCGACAGCAGGCGCGGCGCACCGTCGGTGAAGTAGTACTCCTCTTCGACCACGTAGTTGCTGCCGTTGTGGAGTACTGCGGGTTCGACGCACACCACCGTGTTCTCGGACAGCAACGT
>NZ_JBFUGT010000657.1:0-987 GCF_056402775.1 Rhodococcus sp. P3_B8 | reverse complement strand
GCCCTGACCACCGCCCGGCTCAGTGCCGGCGATGCGATCGCGTGCGGGTTCGCCGACCACTTCATCCCGTCGGAGAAGATCGAGCAGTTCCTCGACGCGCTGTCGACCACGCCGGTTCAGGAGGCGCTCGCACAGTTCACCGAACCGGCTCCCGCATCGGAGTTGCTGGCGCAGCAGGGCTGGATCGACGCCGCGTACTCGGCGAACAGTGTCGCCGACATCGTCGCGCGCCTGCAGGCCAGTGGGGTGCCCGAGGCGGAGAAGGCGGCCGAGCAGGTGCGCTCGAAGTCGCCGACCGCGTGCGCGGTCACCCTGACATCGCTGCGCCGCGCMCGGCAGGCCGGCAGCCTCGAGGAAGTGCTCAATGACGAGTTCCGGGTGTCYGTCGCCTGCCTGAGCTCGCCCGACCTCGTCGAGGGCATCCGGGCGCAGGTCGTGGACAAGGACCGCAACCCGCAGTGGTCGCCCGCCACGATCGAGGAGGTCGACCCGGCGCRGGTCGACGCGTTCTTCGCCCCACTCGGCGACCTCGAACTCGGCCTGACGGCCCCGCAGCGCCAGCACTGACCACCAGCCACACGCGTCCAGGAGGGACTGCTATGAGCACTACCGTCGGATTTCTGGGACTCGGTCACATGGGTGGTCCCATGGCGGCCAACCTCGTCAAGGCGGGGCACACGGTGGTCGGCTTCGACCTCGCGCCCGCCGCACTCGAACAGGCAGTGAAAGACGGTGTCACCGTCGCTGATTCGGCCGTCGAGGCCGTGCGCGAGGTGGACGTCGTGATCACGATGCTGCCGAGCGGCAAGCACGTTCTCGGGCTCTACGCGGAGATCCTGCCCGCCGCGAAGCCGGGCACCCTGTTCATCGATTCGTCCACCATCGACGTCGCGGACGCCCGGGCGGCGCACGACGAGGCGGTCGAGGCGGGCCACCGTTCGGTGGACGCACCCGTCTCCGGCGGCGTCGTCGGCGCCACCGCGGGAA
>NZ_JBFUGT010000656.1:0-1006 GCF_056402775.1 Rhodococcus sp. P3_B8 | reverse complement strand
ACTACGTCGAGCGGATCGTCCGCCGGTACGTGGCCGGACGCGAAGGCTCCGAGAAGTTCGCGACCTGGGTCCAACGCGCCACCGAAGCCGATCTCGCATGATCGGCTCGCACTGCCGGGCACCGCGCAGTCGAGGCTGAAGCGAGACTTCCTGGAGAACCCGCCTGTCGCGGTCTGCTACTTGCCGGCGTCGGTGACGGGCTCGCGCTCGGGAACTGCGGCCGCGTGGTCGTTGACCACGTGCTTCCACCACGAATCGAGCGGGCTCGGTTCCGGCCACACGATCGCGTCGGCCGGGAGCGGCCCTGTACTTTCACGCGGGTGGCTCGACTCCTGTCGCATCAGCTCGCCTGTGCGTGTCGGCGGGGCGGAAGCTGATTGACCAGCTGCTCCCACTCTTCGAATCGGGCGGCTTCGGGCGAGCGCCGTCGGGGCGAGGGGCCGGCAGCGAGGTCGACCAGGCTCCGGGCAGCGCCGAGGACGGTCAGATGATGACGCCGGGCAACGTCGAGGAGTTCGTCGAACGCCTGGGCGTCACTGCAGCCGCGACCGGCGATCAGGATTCCCTTCGCCGTGCCGAGCAGTTCACGTCCGTCGGGACGCCTACGAGGGATCAGGCGTGTCGGGCCGGGAGTCGGAGTCAGTAGTTCGGTGCTGTCCTCGATCATTCCGCGATGCTCCTTCGCTCTCGTGCATCGGCTGCCGACCCGCCGGTGTGCCGACGATCCCGTCCGGACGCAAAATGTGAGTCACGTCACTGTCGATGCCTCACCAGTTCTAGCCGACGGCGCCGCGCCTGTCATCTAGACAAATGTCCAGCTGTGCCGTCACATGACACAGCGCTCAGGTAGTGGCCACCGAAGCCTGCCTGGCGGGCCAGGGTCAGCATTTCCGGCGGGGTGTAGAAACTGATGAACGGTGTTCCGGCCGCTCGTGCACCGCTCTCGGACGCCCGGAGCGATCGGCGTCGTCGAGAAGTTCGGTCGACAGAAGGAACGTCCATCGCC
>NZ_JBFUGT010000655.1:0-1006 GCF_056402775.1 Rhodococcus sp. P3_B8 | reverse complement strand
ACAACGACCAGGACACGATCCTCGCGCTCGGCGGCACGCTGGCAGGCACGTTCGACTGGTACGGCGACTACCCCTACGGCGTGTGGCCGTGGGCGCAGGACCTCCTCGGCGACGCGCAGCCCGAGATCGTGGGCACGGCGTCGACCAACATCGATTTCGAGAAGGTCGCGACGGTCGCCCCGGATCTGGTGGTCGGTACCTACTCCGGCCTCACCCAGGCCCAGTACGACAAGCTGAGCGCCATCGCGCCGGCGGTCGCGCAGCCCAAGGAGTTCGCCGACTTCGGCGTCCCGTGGCAGGACCAGACGAGGATTCTCGGCGAGACGCTCGGCAAGAAGGACAAGGCTGCCGAGCTCGTGTCCTCCGTCGAGACGCAGTTCGACGACGTCCGGGCCGCCAACCCGGCGTTCGCGGGAAAGACCGTCCTCGTCGGCGCGCTCAAGGGTCCCGGGCAATTCGGTGTGTACGGTCCGGAGGACCCGAAGGTCCGCTTCTTCACCGAACTCGGCTTCGTCAATCCCGCTGTGACGGAGCAGATCACCGGCAACTTCGCCGAGATCAGCACGGAGCAGCTGTCGCTCGCGAACGTCGATCTCCTCGTCTGGTACGCGGGCGGCGGTTACGGCGACAAGCTGCGCGCGGAACTCGACAAGACACCGATCTATCAGGAACTCGACGTGGTGAAGGCCGGCCGCACGATCACGCTCGAGGACGCCGCTGCCGAGGCGATGGCGTGGAGCACCGTATTGAGCCTGCCGTACGCGTTGAACGAGATCCCGCCGCGGGTCGCGCCCCTGCTCGTCTGAGACGCGGATGTCCGACGGTGTGAGCCCGGTTCGTGATACCAACGACTCGTGACCGCGATTCCTGAACTCCACGCCGGAACTCCTTTCGACGACCTCGACGACTACCTCGCGCTCGGCCGCGTCGGCGGCCTCGCGCTGTCCGCGGACGGGCGAAGGCTGGTCGTCGCGCAGTCGACGCTCGACGAGAAGGCGACGAAGTA
>NZ_JBFUGT010000654.1:0-1022 GCF_056402775.1 Rhodococcus sp. P3_B8 | reverse complement strand
TTTGACCGTGTCCCACACCGACGCTTGTGGTGCAGGAACATGATGTTTCGGATTCACCCCCATCCGCTGTGGCACGGTGGGCAGGCTGCGGCGGACCCGGCGATGCCGCGGCCTACTCGGGGTTGGACCGTTCTTGTCCCGGCACCGGCGCACCGGCGCGTGTTCGGCGACCCGGACCGCGGGCATCTGCCCACGCCGTCTGGTGGCTTTGTTTCTGCCGAGCAGTGCGCGTTTGGCCAGGTTCACCCCGGCCATATGGTCTCGGTTACCACCGACCCGGCAGCGGGGACACCACGCGTCGTGATAGCCGCCGGGGCGGGAGAGCGGTTCGTCGCAGCCCGGACACAGTGCGGAGGAACCTCGGGCCGGCACCGAGACCACCGTGATACCGGCACCGGCGGCGGTGTGGGCGAGGGCGGCGACGGCCTGGCGGCGGGCGGACTGCGCGGCCCGATTGTTGTTCACCCGCCCATGGCCGCGGGTCTCGAGGGTGGTGAGATCTTCCACCGCGATCACCTGCGCGCCCGCCGCGGTGGCGTACTCGGTGACCTGGCGGGAGAAGTGGAAGGCCAGTTCCCGGTTGATCTTGCCTCTTTTGACGCCCACCGCGGTGCGGTGAGCGTCGAGGACGGCGATCTTCGCCTCCAACTGTGCGCGGACCTCGGGTGGGGCGGCGGCGGCCAGCCGTGTCAACCGCGCGGCCTTGGCATGCAGCAGCTGCCCCTCGGCCTGCAGGCGTGCCAGTTTGATCCCGAGCCCGCGGTCGTCGTAGGTCCAACCCCGGTAATCCGAGGACAACCCTTCAGCGCCCTGCGCTGCGGTGGCGGCGGCACCCAGACTGGTCGGGGACCAATCCACCCCGACCGCGACCCTCCCGGCCGTCAGATCCGCAGCGGGCGCCAACTCGGTCGCCGCGCACCGCCACAACAGGCCTCGGCGGTCGAGGACCAGGGACGGCAGATGCCAATCGGTGACAGGGCGACCGTCCAGATGCTCGGGGATGGCCGCGGTCAGCCGGACCC
>NZ_JBFUGT010000653.1:0-1035 GCF_056402775.1 Rhodococcus sp. P3_B8 | reverse complement strand
GGCGGCGACGCCGGACGCCGGGCCGGGTCCCGCGACCGCGGTCGGCGACGTCGCGACCAGGGTCCGCACGGAAGTCGCCCGGGTCAGCGGATTCCCCGCGGCCGCACTGAAGACGACGCAGACGATCGTCGGCGACCTCGGATTCGACTCGATCATGATCACCGACCTGTTCGGCGGGGTGAGCCGCGCATTCCCCGGTCTCGTCGTCGAACCGCACTGGTTCTCACCGAGCCGCACACTCGGCGATGTGATCGAACACGTGACCGCGCACCACGCACCCGGGTCGCGCCACATGGTGACGGCTGTCCCGGAACCGGAACGGACCGTGGCACCCGAGTTCCGCATCGCGGAGTTCCCGGAGGTTCAGGCGCTCGCCGCACGGCTGACCTCCGCCGAGGGGCTCGGGGTCACCAACCCGTACTTCCTCGTCAACGACGGCGTCACCCGGGACACGTCGACGATCGGGGGCGCGGACGTCGTCAACTTCTCCAGCTACAACTACCTCGGCATGTCCGGGCACCCCGCCGTCGTCTCGGCCGTGCAGGACGCGGTCGCCCGCTACGGCAGTTCCTGCTCGGCCAGTCGGCTGCTGTCCGGGGAGAAACCGGTACACCAGGAACTCGAGGCCGAACTGGCCGGCCTGCTCGGCACCGAGGACGCGATCGCCCTCGTCAGCGGACACGCCACCAACGTCACGGTCATCGGTCATCTCCTCGGGGAGGGCGACCTGGTCATCCACGACAGCCTCGCGCACGACAGCATCCTGCAGGGCTGCGCCCTGTCCGGCGCCACCCGGCGTCCCTTCCCGCACAACGACCACGCCGCGCTGGACGCCCTCCTCACCGCGATCCGATCGCAGTACCGGCGGGTCCTCATCGTCATCGAGGGCGTCTACAGCCAGGACGGYGACATCCCCGACCTGCCCGCGATGATCGCGGTGAAGAAGAAGCATCGGGCGCTGATGATGATCGACGAGGCGCACAGCATCGGGGTGCTCGGCGCCACCGGCGGGGGCATCGGCGAGCACTTCGACGT
>NZ_JBFUGT010000652.1:0-1057 GCF_056402775.1 Rhodococcus sp. P3_B8 | reverse complement strand
GCCGGGACGACATGCCAGAGGCCGGAAGTTGGCCCCCCGATCAGGTGGTCACACGCAGGGCGAACCGAGAACTTATGGCGTGTCTCCATTGAACTTGTCAGGGTCGTGTGAGTCTTGTTCGCTCCTATAGGAAATCGGAAGAGTGCAGCGGTGATATCGTCACGCCGAGCCGGTCTCTTCCGGGCTGCTCCTTCTGCTGTGGGCGCGGGTCAGGCTTTTTGGCTGTATTCCCGGGCAATATCGTCAATCCTCAGGCAGTGAAGAGGGTGGCGTGGTGTGTTGATGTCAGTTATCCTTCAGCTCTTACGCTTTCGGTCGAATTGGGTCGACTCGAGGGCCCTCTCTCGCTTCTCCGCTCGGCGCTCCTTGAGGGTACGTGCAGACTGTTTCGAACTCTTGACGGCGGATTTGTCAGCCATTGTCGGTCCTTTCCGAATCGGCAACCGCGAACTGGCTTCGACCCTACCCAACAAAAGAAATAAGTCCAGTTCAGCGGCCGATATGGGGCGGCTCAAGTACAGGCGGGTCGTGACGGCGGGGTCGGTTGGAGCATCGTCACCGGGTTGTACCTCCTATTGGAGATGCTCTACGTCTCAGTAGCGTGCACCCCGATTGTCCTGCAGTGGCAGTCAGAGCTTCCGAGGTGCAAGGCGCGCAGTAAATTTCACGAAGCTTGCGTATTTCCTGCCGATGGCTATGGTGCAGGGCAGCGTTAGTGGCATCTATCTGGAGGACTGAAATGTGAGTGCAGCTACCGATCGTCAGTGGGCGGTTCGTGACGCTGTTCTGCGTTGGCTTCTAGCGAAGACAGCGGGGGGCTATCGCAGCCCGATTCTAGACGCGGATGCCATCGGAGCAGAAGTCGGGTGGGTGGCCTCGGCGCTCACCCACGACGAAGTGTCCGACGCCTCGATGTTTCTCTTCAAGGAGAACTTCCTGACAGGCGTGCCGGTAATGGGGATCGGGATTCCACGACCGATGCTGACTGTTGCCGGCCGTCGGGTGGCCAAGACCGGCAAACCTCTGAGGTCCAAGGACGACGCCCACGAAGTGAAGT
>NZ_JBFUGT010000651.1:0-1063 GCF_056402775.1 Rhodococcus sp. P3_B8 | reverse complement strand
CCGTCCGGGTAGCGCGGGGTCCAGCCCAGACGCGCGGCCGCGACATGCCCGTGCTTCGGCAGTGCCCGGCCGTGGCTGTCACGACCGGTAGCGAGGACATCGAAGGTGGCCGGTTGCCACAGCCGTGAAATCAGCTCGGTTTCGGCACCGGAGATCAGGTCGAGCATCCACCCGACACGAATGTCGAGGTCGTCGAGTCCGATCGGCGCACCGGTCGCGTCATCGACAGCCAGGTAGGGGCGGGTGGTGAACGAGAACTGTCGCAGCGCAGTCAATCCGGTATCGGCCATCAGTTAGTCCATCTCCAACCGTGCTGCCGCGTCGCCCGGAAGAAGTCGACGTTGATTCTGCTTCGACCGCAATGGGTAGAAGCGGCCGGAAAACGAAGCGAGCACTGCCATGAAGTCATCCATCAGCCCCTCTACCAGCGACGTGTCCCCATGGTCACGCAGGACCTCGACCTTAACCCCGACCGCCGACAGGTACCGCTCGATCCACGCCACCGGAGAACCGCGCCAACCGATCCCGCCACACCACTCGCACCACCGTGAAGTGGCCCTTGGCTGCGTCCTCGAGCATCCGATTCAGTCCCGCTCGGGTCTCCCGCAGACCTGAACCACGATCCCTGTAGACCCTGTACACGGTGCCGGCGGCACTCTCACGCAGCATCCTTTCCTGATAGGCGAGCGAAGATTCCTGACCGGTCGAGCCGGACACCCGGCAGTACAACGCTTCCGCCCTGTCGGCTGGAACACTCTCCGGTGTAGGTCGACCCAGGTAGACGTCGAGATCCTCCCGATCGAAGACTCGCTGACCGGAACCTGTACGCCGAGAGGGTAACCGGCCCTCCGGCGCGGCCTTCCGGACCCCCACCACCGACATGTTCAGGTATGCCGCAGCTCGCCGATGCGCATGATCCGACTAGCAACAGGAAGGATTAGGAAGTATTAGGAAGTACGTCAACAGTTGAGAGCCTTCGGCGGCGGGGGAGTCGGGCCGTCACAGGTCGGCCGGCTCCCCGCGCCTCGCTCAGATGGCTCACGGCGCAGTCAACCCTTCGATG
>NZ_JBFUGT010000650.1:0-1078 GCF_056402775.1 Rhodococcus sp. P3_B8 | reverse complement strand
ACAGTACTGGCAGTATCAGTAATTTCGTGAGGTCCAGCGGGACGGTGGGCGCCCATGGGATTGCGAGAGCTGTGGCAGCTCGATCAGGTGACGCGAGAACAGTGTTCGACACCCCAATTGGTTTCTCGCGGATCGGGTCTCGCCCGCGTGCGATTGAACGAGGCGGAGTCGGGGTCGCTCATCCGACGGCAGCGAACTGCCGGGCAGCGGCGAGCACCTGAGGTCCGATGTCGGCGAGTTCCCCCTTGCGCAGCAGCAGCGCCGGTGCCCGATCGTCGAGGATCGGGTTCAGGCCCTGAAACCAGGCCTGCGCCATCGCCGGGGTGTCGCGGTCCGTGATCAACCGGGCGGCACGGTAGGCGATCCGTAACCGTTCGACATCGGTGTCGTTGCCGATGGTCCGGGTTCCGTCCGCCCACTGCCGCACCGCGCGGGTTTCCTTGACCCGGCCCAGGTAGGCGACCAGCTTGACGCCGAGCAGCTCGCGCAGGGCGGTGACCAGCTCCGGCTGGCTCATCCGGGCGGCCTCGTTGTACGCGGCGTGATCCGGTCGCGGGTGTGCGGTTGCCATGGGCAGATCCACCTCCTAATCCCAGGGTAAATCACAAATATCCCGCCATTGTTCAACTCGACCTACTGCGCGGGCAGCAAGCGAGAAACCCGACCGGGCACGCCGTCCCCGTCAACGACGAACCTTACGAGCGCCAAGCGGCCCAAAACTGCCATGTGCGACCGAGCGGATCCATTCGGATATAGGGCCCCAAGACGGAAGCCTGCACTGCGAGGCACTTCGCCTTGCTGATTGATGCGGGTGGTCGTCGTGCCTGGTGTCTGTGTTCCTGTGCATGGGTGCTGAGCAGGCGTTTCACGTGGCGGGTGGGCGTGCGACGGAAAGTGATGGTTGACACAGACCCTAGTTGCTGTAGATCATCTACAGGAACTCTTACTGAGTCAGGAAAGGATTGTGGTGCTATGAGTAAGTACCGGGTTATCGACACTGATACCCACCTCATCGAGCCGGCGGATCTGTGGACCGAGCGCCTGCCGAAGGCATGGGGCACGGACGTTCTGCACGTCA
>NZ_JBFUGT010000649.1:0-1087 GCF_056402775.1 Rhodococcus sp. P3_B8 | reverse complement strand
GACGCCGACGCGGCATGGGTGCCATCGCCCGCCGCTTCGGCCTTGCGGACCCACACCCGTACGGTCTCCGTCTTCAGTGACATCCGTTCGGCGATTGTGCGGATCGCCTCGTATTCCGAGGCGTAGTCACCACGGTGCTCGAGGACCAGGCGCACGGCCTTCTCTCGCACCTCGGCTGGATAGACATTCGGCATAAGGATTACCTTCCCAAGAAAGAAGGTGCGCATCAAACCCGGGACGATTCACAGTCACGTACCGTGGCAAGTCGGTGAAGGCGCTCGTCTCCCTTGAGGTGGGTGCCGTCGCGACTGGGGAATCAGCGTACAAACGCCCTGGAACGATAGAGATCCTTCCCGAACTGCCAGAAACCGTGAGCAGGTAAATCCGTCGCGGGTCGCTCCGAACCGCCAGGTGTGGCTGCCGTCAGCGGAGCCGAAACTGACCCGACAAGACAGTTGGGCGGCAACCCCCTGCCCGGACGGATCCCTGCTACGCCTTCACGAGCTGGACCCCATGCACCACAAATCAACTCGGATCCTCGACACCGTGCAGCGGCAGTCGCCCATGACGCTGTGGAACAGTCGCAGCGACAATGACATTCTCGACTTTGCGCTACTCTGGGCGCCGATTGGTGGTCCCACCCGAGGAACATTACAAACGTCTTCTCGATGGACGTCACGGAGTTCAAGCACCGGGTCCGAGATGCTGTGAGGCTCGAAGTGGCCCGACTTCAGCGCGGTATCACCTCTTCGGAGAGAATCTATGGCCTGTCCGCGATTGCGGCACTCGATCGTAGTTCACGCACAGGCACGTCGTAGGAAGCGATTCTTTCGGGGCTCATCGGTGGCGGCGTGACCGTCAACTTGCTCACCCCGCCAAGGTCGGTGTCGCACCGCTTTGGGGTCAGCGACGTTCGTCCACAAACCACGCTGGTCGCGTTCGGGTGAATCGTCCCGGGTTTGATGCGCACCTTCTTTCTTGGGAAGGTAATCCTTATGCCGAATGTCTATCCAGCCGAGGTGCGAGAGAAGGCCGTGCGCCTGGTCCTCGAGCACCGTGGTGACTACGCCTCGGAATACGAGGCGGC
>NZ_JBFUGT010000648.1:0-1104 GCF_056402775.1 Rhodococcus sp. P3_B8 | reverse complement strand
CCGCAAGCGTGCCGAACGCGCCCTGACGTCGGTGGTGGCCACCTGCTACCTGCTCGGGGTCTCGACCCGACGGATGGAACAACTGGTCGACTCGCTCGGTATCACCTCACTGTCGAAATCCCAGGTGTCGGTGATGGCGAAGGACCTCGACGCCCAGGTGGAGGCGTTCCGTAGCCGGCCGCTCGACGCCGGCCCGTACACGTTCGTCGCCGCCGACGCCCTCGTCCTCAAGGTCCGGGAGAACGGGCGGGTGGTGAACGTGCACGCCCTGGTCGCGGTCGGAGTGAACGCCGAGGGTTACCGGGAAATCCTGGGAATCGAGGTGACCTCCGCCGAGGACGGGGCCGGGTGGTTGGCGTTCTTCCGGTCGCTGGTCGCCCGCGGCCTGTCCGGGGTGCGGTTGGTGACCTCCGACGCCCACGCCGGCCTCGTGTCGGCGATCGGCGCCTCCCTGCCCGGGGCCGCTTGGCAGAGGTGCCGGACGCATTATTCGACCAATCTCATGTCCCAGACACCGAAGAATTCGTGGCCCTGGGTGCGTGCGCTCCTGCACTCCGTTTACGACCAGCCGGACGCCGATTCTGTTCATGCACAATATGATCGGGTGATCGACGCCTTGTCGGAGAAGCTGCCAAAGGTCGCCGATCATCTCGACTCCGCGCGGGCCGACCTCCTCGCCTTCACGGCCTTCCCGAAGCAAATCTGGCGGCAGATCTGGTCCAACAATCCCCGATCGGTTAACCGGCTCTCGGGCGACACGATTCTGTCCGCGGCGTGAGGTCCGGGGCCGCCRCCCGGATGGGGCGCATGCTGACGGTGGCGGCTCGATTCACGAGAGGAGCAGACGATGGCCGTTCGGGTGCAGACGGCGGGCGACGGTTATGTGGTCGACGGCGAGTGGGAGGGTTGCGCGGCGGCGAACGCGTTCCTCAAGCATCTGGCCGGGCGGGCGTTCAGCGTGGCGACGGTGCGGGCGTATGCGTTCGATATGCTGAACCTGGCGCGGTTCCTGATCGACCGCGATGTCGGATTGGCGGCGGTGACGCCGGTGACCGTGTTCGAGTGGATCGACTGGCAGGGCGTGCGCCGTGATCCCCGACCCGG
>NZ_JBFUGT010000647.1:0-1126 GCF_056402775.1 Rhodococcus sp. P3_B8 | reverse complement strand
GAACGAACCGGGGCGGCCGTCGCCGCGTCGGCGATGCTGTTCGCTTCGTGAGCCGGCTCGAGATCGACGCGCACGTCCTCGTCCTCGGTGGCGGACCCGCCGGAACGTGGGCGGCACTGGCGGCGGCCCGGGACGGCGCGCGGGTCGTCCTCGCCGACAAGGGGTACTGCGGCACCAGCGGCCCCACCGCGTCGGGCGGCAACAACCTGTGGAACGTCCCGCCCGGGCCGGCACGCGAACGGTCGGTGCAGGCCCGCTTCGAGGACGGCGGCAGGCTGTCGGAGCCGGCCTGGATGTACCGGGTGCTCGAGGAGACCCACCACCGGGTGGACGAACTGGCAGGCGCCGGCTACCGGTTTCCGTCCGGCGACGACGGCCGGGAGGTGCGCACCAGCCTGCAGGGGCCGGAGTACATGCGCCGGATGCGCAGGCGCGTGCACCGCGCCGGGGTCACCATCCTCGACCACAGCCCCGCCCTGGAACTGCTCACCACCGGTGACGGCGTCGTGTCCGGTGCCGCGGGTCTGCAACGGCAGAACGGATACGCGCCGTGGTCGGTGCGCGCCGGGGCGGTGGTCGTCGCGACCGGCGGCTGCGCCTTCCTGTCGGGCAGCTTCGGGACGAACGTCGACACCGGCGACGGACTGCTGATGGCCGCGGAGGTCGGGGCGTCGTTCTCGGGCATGGAATTCTCGACGGCCTACGCGCTGGCACCGGCGTGGAGTGGCCACACCAAGGGTTTGATGATGCAGTTCGCCACCTACTACGACGCGGACGGTCGGGCTCTCGGCGACGGCGGCTTCTCCGCACGCGGCGCCGCGATGGCGCACCTCGCCGCCGGCCGCCCCGTGTACGCGCGACTGGACCGGGCCAGACCCGACATCCGCGCGGCCATGCGCACGTCGCAACCGAATTACTTTCTGCCGCTGGACAAGGCAGGCATCGACCCGTTCACGCAGAAGTATCCCGTGCGGGCCGTATTGGAGGGTACGGTGCGCGGAACCGGTGGCATCCGGGTCGCCGGCACCGACTGCGCCAGCGACGTTCCCGGCCTGTTCGTGGCGGGCGACGCGGCCACCCGGGAGCTCATCACCGGTGGTCGCAGCGGAGGCGGCAGCCACAACGG
>NZ_JBFUGT010000646.1:0-1134 GCF_056402775.1 Rhodococcus sp. P3_B8 | reverse complement strand
TCGAAGCGGGCAAACTGCGGATCGTCATCGACCGCAGCTATCCCCTGGAACGCATCGTCGAGGCGCATCGGTATGTCGATACCGGACACAAGAGTGGCAACGTCGTCATCACCGTGGCGCAGACGGGCCGCCCCGGGGATCGGGTTCCAACCACCCGCATGCCCACATGACCCACTCGGGTACGCGCGTTTACGAGATCGCGACCTGGGGGAATCTCGTACACAAAAGGACGGTGCCAGATGTTGAAATCCGAGAACCCGAACCCCGTGCGACCCACCCGAAGCTTCCTGGACCGGCGCCGCGGGCCCTCCGACCGTGAACTGTTGACCACCGCGAAGGCGGTGCTGATCACCAGCCGGGGCTACAGCGATGCGCAGGCGTTCGACGAACTGCTCGACGTGGCGCGACGGCACCACCTCTCCGTGCAGGGTGCCGCCCGGTGCCTGATCGACCTCACCAGCAACACCCGGCACCTCACCAGTCGCCGACCGGGCACCTTCCCCGAGTGGGAAGGACTCCGCGGACAGCCTCCTTCGGGGCCCCACCGGCCTTCGCAGCGCATGGCCAGCCTGCACGGGCGACACCATCCCCACCTCACGACGCAGATACGCCCGTGACCTGCGCGGTCCGTCGGCTGTCGGCGCGCCGGGGTCGTCGCAGCGGCTGCGTACCCATACTCCTGCGGCAGATCGCCGCCCGGTCTCTAGGCTGGATTGCGCGGGACGGCGACCGTTGACCCCACCCACCGTCGCAGGTACGCACGCAGTTCGTCCTGGCTCCGCGGCGGGTTTCCGGGCGAGATGAAGAACGACTGCATCGTCCGCAGCTGATATTCGACGAGCTCACGCAGGGCGGGCTCGTCGTAGCCGTGCCGCTCCCAGTCGACGTCGAAGCGTCTGATCATCGTCATTCCGAAGGTGAGGGCCTCGTCGGACGTGATCCCCTCGGTGTGGGAATGAGAACCGGACAGCATGATGCCGAGCTGCGGAATGCGGGGCGCTTCGTTGAGTGTGTAGATCACGGCCTCGACCACAGCTTCAGCGGGGTCTTCGATGCCCACGAGGTGTTCTGTGAGGCGGTCGAGGAATCCGGCGACGGCGGCGATGGCTGCGGCTCGTAGGAGGGCGTCGGTGC
>NZ_JBFUGT010000645.1:0-1137 GCF_056402775.1 Rhodococcus sp. P3_B8 | reverse complement strand
CCCCCAGACCTCCCCCGTCCGGGCGTTCGGTCACCGCGCCGCAACCCGGCCCGACCGGGGGCACCGTGCCAAACGAGCCCTGACCGGATGGCTGTTCGTCCTCCCAGCGGCGCTGGTGTACACCGTGTTCGTGCTGCGGCCGCTGCTGACCACCATCTGGTACTCCCTCTACAACTGGGACGGCATCTCGGTCGGTAGCTGGGTGGGACTCGGCAACTACGGCCGTGTGCTCACCGACCCGCAGTTGCTGTCCTCGATCGGGCACGCGTTCTTCCTCATCGCCTTCTTCACCGTCTTCCCGGTCATCGGCGGACTTCTCGTCGCCGCCCTGCTCCAGGAGATCCGCATCCGCGGCCTCGGAACAATGACCCGCACGTTGCTGTTCCTGCCGCAGATCATCCCCGGCGCCGCGGCCGCGGTCGCCTGGGTGTGGATGTTCTCGAGCAACGGCACCGTGAACCAACTGCTCTCAGCCGTCGGCCTGGACGGGCTCACCCGGTCGTGGCTCGGCGACTTCGACTGGGCGCTGCCCGCCGTCGGCGTCATCGGCACCTGGCTCGGGCTCGGATTCTGCACCATCCTGCTCATGGCCGGCATCGGCAAGATCGACATCGCGATCTACGAAGCGGCCCGACTCGACGGTGCCGGCTTCTTCAGCACCTTCCGCTACGTCACCGTTCCCGCTCTGCGGGCCGAAATCGGGGTCTGCGTCACCGTCACCATCATCGCCGCCCTGGCCAGCTTCGACATCGTGTTCATGTCCACCCAGGGCGGACCCGGCTACGCGACCACCGTTCCCGGTGTCCTCGTCTACCAGCTTGGTTTCACCGAATCCCGGGTCGGCCTCGCCAGCGCGCTCGCCGTCGTCCTCACCGGGCTGATCCTGCTGGTCATCTTGCCGATCCAGCGCATCTTCAGAGAGAAATGATCATGAAAACTTCCGTACGCCAACGCATCCCCGGGCTCGCGCTGCTGCTGGGCACCATGATCTTCTCGATCCTGCCGTTGCTGAGCATGCTGTCGGCGGCGCTGCAACCGCAGGGCACCGTCCCCGTGGGACTGTCGTGGCCTTCGAACCCGCAGTGGCACAACTTCCTCGACGCCTGGCGCGTCGCCGAGGTGACACCCCTGCTGATC
>NZ_JBFUGT010000644.1:0-1147 GCF_056402775.1 Rhodococcus sp. P3_B8 | reverse complement strand
CGTCACCAATTACGTTCTGCTCGAACTGGGCCAGCCGCTGCACGCGTTCGATGCCGCGAAGATCAGCGGCGAACTCGTCGTGCGCCGGGCGGTGGCGGGGGAGAAGCTGACCACTCTCGACGAGACCGAGCGCGTCCTCGACCCCGAGGACGTCGTGATCGCCGACGATTCGGGCGTCGTGTCGCTGGCCGGGATCATGGGTGGCGCGTCCACCGAGGTCGGGTCGGAAACCACCGACATCCTGCTCGAGGCGGCCACGTGGGATCCGCTCGCGGTGTTCAAGACCGCGCGCAGGCACAAGCTGTCGAGCGAGGCCAGCAAGCGTTTCGAGCGTGTGGTCGACCCCGAGATCCCCGTCGCGGCACTGGACCGGGCGGCCGCGCTGCTCGTCGACATCGCCGGCGGGCGGGTCGAGCCGGCGCTCACCGACATCGGTGAGGTCACCCCGCACGAGCCCATCCACATGGACATCGACCTCCCCGACCGCGTGGCGGGTGTCGACTACCCCACCGGCACCGCTGCGCGCCGGCTCACGCAGATCGGCTGCAACGTCGAGGTCGGGGTCAGCGACAGCGGACACGGTCAGCTCGTCGCCGGTCCGCCGTCGTGGCGGCCCGATCTGGTGCAGCCTGCCGACCTGGTGGAGGAGGTGCTGCGCCTCGAGGGGCTCGAGAAGATTCCGTCGGTGCTGCCCGCAGCCCCCGCGGGTCGTGGGTTGACTCCGGCGCAGCGCCGCAAACGCGCGGTCGGCCGGGCTCTGGCGTTCTCGGGATACGTCGAGATCCTGCCTCCGGTCTTCCTGCCCACTGCGATATTCGACACGTGGGGCCTGGACCCCGAGGATCCGCGCAGGAACACCAGCACGGTGCTGAACCCGCTCGAATCGGATCGGCCGGAACTGGCCACCACGCTCCTTCCCGGACTTCTCGAGGTTCTCGCGCGCAACGTCTCCCGCGGTCAGCGCGACCTGTCGCTGTTCGGCATCGCGCAGGTCGTGCTGCCCGGCGCCGACACCAAGCCGGTCGAGGCACTGCCGGTGGATCGCCGCCCGACCGACGAACAGATCACGGCACTGCTGCAGTCGTTGCCGGACCAGCCGGTGCACGTGGCGGCGGTGCTCACGGGGCAGCGTGAGCCGAGCGGCCCG
>NZ_JBFUGT010000643.1:0-1147 GCF_056402775.1 Rhodococcus sp. P3_B8 | reverse complement strand
CACCCAGGTGATCTTCACATTCCGGGAACTGCTCAACGCCCGCAAGGGCGAACTCGCCGAAATCATCACCGCCGAGCACGGCAAGGTCGTCTCCGACGCCCTCGGCGAAGTCTCCCGCGGCCAGGAAGTCGTCGAATTCGCCTGCGGCATCGCCCACCTGCTCAAAGGCGGCATGACCGAAAACGCCTCCACCAACATCGACGTCTCCTCCMTCCGCCAACCCGTCGGCCCGGTCGGSATCATCTCCCCGTTCAACTTCCCCGCCATGGTCCCGATGTGGTTCTTCCCCATCGCCATCGCCGCCGGCAACACCGTCGTCCTCAAACCSWSCGAGAAGGACCCCACCGCCGCGATCTGGATGGCCGAACTCTGGGCCGAAGCCGGMCTCCCSGCCGGSGTCTTCAACGTSCTCCARGGCGACAAGACCGCCGTCGACGAACTCCTCACCMACCCCGCCATCAAGGCCATCAGCTTCGTCGGCTCCACCCCCATCGCCCAGTACGTCTACGCCACCGGCACCGCCCACGGCAAACGCGTCCAAGCCCTCGGCGGGGCGAAGAACCACGCCATCGTCCTGCCCGACGCCGACCTCGACCTCGCCGCCGACGCCATGGTCAACGCCGGCTTCGGSTCCGCCGGSGAACGCTGCATGGCCATCAGTGCCCTGGTCGCGGTCGGCGACATCGCCGACGAACTCGTCGCCAAGATCAAGGACCGCACCGACACGTTGAAGATCGGCGACGGCACCCARGAYTCCGACATGGGMCCGCTGGTGACCAAGGTGCACCGCGACAAGGTCGCCTCCTACATCGACGCCGGCGAAAACGACGGSGCCACCATCGTCGTCGACGGGCGCACCGTGCAGGCAAACGGCGGCAAGGACGGRTTCTGGCTCGGMCCSACCCTCATCGACCACGTCACCACCGACATGAGYGTGTACACCGACGAAATCTTCGGACCCGTCCTSTCCGTCATCCGCGTCGACTCCTACGACGAGGCCCTGGAACTGGTGAACTCGAGCCAGTTCGGCAACGGCACCGCCATCTTCACCAACGACGGCGGCGCCGCCCGACGGTTCCAGAACGAGGTCGAGGTCGGCATGGTCGGCATCAACGTCCCCATCCCCGTCCCCATGGCGTACTACTAC
>NZ_JBFUGT010000642.1:0-1167 GCF_056402775.1 Rhodococcus sp. P3_B8 | reverse complement strand
GGCCGCTCCACCGGCCCCGGCAGCGTCCTCTCCCCTACTCCGGCGTCGGCCTGAGGCCCGTTGCGTCCAAGCCCTTCGAGCAAGTTGTGAACTAGTCGAGAGGTGCAGACAGGGGTCCTACTACCCCGACGCCGCGGGGTGACCACCAGAATTCGGATAATTGACGCGTTCCGTCCGAGTCAGAGTCATACGGTCGAATTTTTTGGGGACTTGATGCGGCGATTTCCGACGAGCCTGCAGGAGTCGCAGATGGTGGGAATGCCACGAGCTGGTCACGCGTCCTCCCCCACCCCCGGCACGGCCCTGCCGCCGAGTTCGCCACTCCCCCGCTGAACGCAAAATACACGCGTCAGAACCAGCCTTTACGCTTCGCCCAGACGAGCAGTGCCCCGGACATCGCGAGCATCACGAGCAGGATCGCGGCAACCGAGAGCCATTGCGTCCGTTCGTTCACGATCACATTCATGCCGATGATCGAGGACAGAGCAGTAATCGGCAGCGTGACGGCCGCGATGACGGCGAGTCGCTCGGCAGCGATGGTCATTTTGGTGTTCGTGCGCGCCTGGTAGAACTCGATCGTGCCCTGGAGGTAATCCTTCTGGCCCTTGGCCATCACGGTCAGATGCTGGAACTGGTCGACCGCGTCGAGCAGGAGATCCTGCCCCTTGCCGGCGCCGAACGCCTCGATGGTGACCATGCGGCCGTAGACCTCTCGGCTCAACGCGGCCATGGTGCCGACCGTGAGCAGACCGTGTCGGACCCGGAACATCTCGTCGAGAAAGGTTTCCGGATTGCCGAGGTGCCCGCCAGTGACCTGTTGCTCGAGCTTCCACACGTCCTTGGTCAGCTCGGCGGTGTACGCCCGCATCCGAGCCGTCAACGCGGCGAGCAACGCGAACGACAACTCGAACGCGGTGCCCGGCTGCAACTTCCCCGACTCCAGCCGGCCCAGCACCGAATTCGCCTCGATCATTGCGGTCGAGGGATCGATCGCCGGATTCACCGGACCGTGCACGGTGACCAGGTACCGGCCGCCGATGAACTGGTCTCCGGCAGTACATCGAGCAGCAGCGGCGACCGCCCCGCGCTCCCGGTAGACCGAAGTCGATGCGCTAACCCGGCCCTCAAGGACCGGGCTTGCGCGCTACGCTCCGCGGTCCTCGCACC
>NZ_JBFUGT010000641.1:0-1173 GCF_056402775.1 Rhodococcus sp. P3_B8 | reverse complement strand
GCACCAATCCGTGCGCGAGCAGGGCGAGATCGCCGCCCGACTCGTCCTCGACGCACTTGCCCCCATCCCAGACGGGGATGCCCCCACCGCCGTCACCGCACCGACCACACTCGTCGTCCGCGGCAGCACCGGACCCGCACCGGATCACGCTCGGTCACTCGCGGCTTCTTCCGACGACCCACACCCCGAACTTGCCGGTAGCCGCCCCGCGGTTCCCGCGCACCCCCAGGAGAGATGATGCGACTCGCCCTTCCCGACCACTGGGTCTGGGACAGTTGGATGACCGACGACGGCACCGATTACCACCTGTTCTTCCTCCGCGCCTCGCGCGCCCTGCAGGACCGCGAACGCCGCCACTACCGCGCGACCATCGGTCACGCGACGTCTCCGGACGGTGAGGAATGGACCCTCACCGCCGACGCGCTGGCGCCCTCCGATGGCCCGGCCTTCGATGACCTCGCCACCTGGACCGGCTCCGTCGTCCGCGACACCGGCGGACTCTGGAGCATGTTCTACACCGGAGTGAGCCGGGCCGAGAACGGCCTCAAACAACGCATCGGCCGCGCAACCTCCCCGGACCTGCTGACCTGGACCAAGGACCCCGACCTCGTCCTCGAGGCCGACGGCCGCTGGTACGAACGCCTCGGCGAAGGAACCTGGCCCGACGAAGCCTGGCGCGACCCTTATGTCTTCGAACATGCCGGTCAGTGGCACATGCTGATCACCGCCCGAGCCAACACCGGCGACCCCGAGGGCCGCGCCGTCGTCGGCCACGCCACCAGCGACGACCTGAACCACTGGCACATCCAACCCCCACTGTCGGCGCCCGCCGGCTTCGGCGAAATGGAGGTGCTCCAAGTCCACGACGTCCAGGGAAAGCCAGTCCTGGTGTTTTCCTGCGCGCCCAAGAACGCCCGCGTGACTGCCGAGCACAGTGCGGGGACCTGGATCGCCGAGGGACAGTCCCTGCYCGGGCCGTGGAAGGTCACCGACGCGAAGAATGTCGACACCGCGGACCTGTACGCGGTGCAGATGCGGCAGGCACGAGACGGCAACTGGATGACGTGGGGCTTCAACAGCGGCGGACCGCAATTCGGCACCATCTCGTCCTCGAGCTACCTCCCGCCCACCGCCACAGAAAGTTCGACACCGACGACCTGACACCACCGATAC
>NZ_JBFUGT010000640.1:0-1188 GCF_056402775.1 Rhodococcus sp. P3_B8 | reverse complement strand
AGCAGGAACTGCTCGACACGCTGATCGCCACCGCCGCGCGGAAGGTGCTGGTGCTCAACCTGGCTCCGGAGCCGGGCGAGACCGCAGGATTCTCCACCGAGCGTCATCTGCACGTACTGTCCCAACACGCGCCCGAACTCACCGTCGACTTCGTCGTGGTCGATTCGGGTTCGGTTCCACCGGGGCGCGAGCGCGAGCACCTCGCCCGCGCCGCCGGACAGTTCCAGGCACGCGTCGTGTACGCCGACGTGTCGGAGCACGGCACCCACACGCACCATGCAGGAAAACTTGCGTCCGTTCTCGAACAGCTCTGGAGCGACCCCGATGCGGGGTCTCGGGGGAGCGAAGTGGCCGAGACACCAGAGGAAAGGGAGAGCGCTTCGTGGCAATGACAGCAGAGGTCAAAGACGAACTCAGTCGTCTCGTCGTCACTCATGTGAGTTGCCGGAAGGCCGAGGTCTCGTCGCTGCTGCGGTTCGCCGGGGGATTGCACATCGTCGGCGGCCGGGTCGTGGTCGAGGCGGAAGTGGATCTGGGGTCCACGGCCCGCCGGTTGCGCCGCGAGATCTTCGACCTGTTCACCTACAGCGCCGACGTCCACGTTCTCAGTGCCGGCGGGCTGCGCAAGTCGTCCCGGTACATCGTGCGGGTCGCGAAGGAGGGCGAGGCCCTCGCCCGCCAGACCGGTCTCCTGGACCTGCGGGGACGCCCCGTGCGCGGGCTTCCAGCACAGGTGGTCGGTGGCAGCGTCGCCGACGCGGAAGCCGCGTGGCGCGGCGCGTTCCTGGCGCACGGTTCGCTGACCGAGCCGGGCCGGTCGTCGGCGCTCGAAGTCAGCTGCCCCGGCCCGGAGGCGGCGCTCGCGCTCGTCGGGGCGGCGCGCAGGCTGGGCATCTCCGCGAAGGCGCGTGAGGTCCGCGGCACCGACCGGGTGGTGATCCGCGACGGCGAGGCCATCGGCGCGCTGCTCACCCGGATGGGTGCCCAGGACACCCGCCTCGTGTGGGAGGAACGCCGCATGCGCCGGGAGGTCCGGGCCACCGCCAACCGGCTCGCCAACTTCGACGACGCCAACCTGCGCCGGTCCGCGCGGGCGGCCGTCGCGGCCGCGGCCCGCGTCGAACGGGCCCTCGACATCCTGGGTGACGAGGTGCCCGACCATCTGGCGGCGGCCGGTCACCTCCGGGT
>NZ_JBFUGT010000639.1:0-1196 GCF_056402775.1 Rhodococcus sp. P3_B8 | reverse complement strand
GTCCACGTCCGCGCGGCGGAGGGCCTTCGTCGCGAACAGCCCACCGAAGCCAGATCCGATGACGACGACGCGGTGGCGCGCGGGCGGGGACTGGGGGTTGCTCATGGTGAGCCTTTCCGATCACGCCCAGGGGCGACGATCTCGGTGTCGGGGGAGATGGATGTCAGGGTTCAGACCAGCAATTCGACTGGCAGGCATCAATAGTGAACAAGCGGCGCAGGTAAGCCAAGGTAAGAGAACAAAATTCTCTAGACTGAGCCGATGAAGAAGAATGTTTCAGGCGCGCCGTTTGTCGAAGGCTCGGGATCGAATGATGTTCGAACGGGCGCGCCGATCGATGAGATCGACCGAATCCTCCTCGATCAACTCTCGCGCGACGCGCGTACCCCGAACAACGCCCTCGCCGCCCTCGCGGGCATCGCCCCCTCGACCTGCCTGGGCCGGGTGCGTTCGCTGATCGATCGCGGAGTGATCCGCGGATTCCATGCCGACATCGATCCCGCCACCCTCGGCAGGGACCTGCAGGCAATGATCGCAGTGCGAGTACAGGCCAACGCAAGACAGCATCTCGGGCAGCTCGCCGAGCAACTCGCCACCCTCGACGAGGTGCTGAACGTGTACTTCATTGCTGGCGCCGACGACTACCTCATCCACGTCGCCACCGCGAGCAGCGAAGAGCTGAGGCGCTTCGTCCTCGACCACCTCAGCGCACATCCCGCGGTCGCCTCGACGGAGACCATCCTGATCTTCGAGCACGTGCGCCCGCGGCACCGAGCGCCCCGGGCCGAGCAATCGTCGGGCCGATGAGGACCTCCACCGTCGACGCTGCCGTCGTCCGGGGTCCGAGACCGGTACCCGTCAGGCTGCCGTGAGCGCCTTGATGCGGTCCGGCCGGAAACCCGCCCAATGGTCGTCACCCGCAACGACGACAGGGGCCTGCAGGTAGCCGAGACCTCTTACGTAGTCATGGGCGTCGAGGTCTCGGGTGATGTCGACGATCGTGTAGTCGAGCCCCTCGTTGTCCAGGGCGCGGTAGGTGGCGGTGCATTGCACGCAGGCCGGCTTGCTGTAGATCGTGATGGTCATGGTGCACTCCGCTCCGTGAGGTGTGCAGGCGGGGGACCGGAAGCATATGCTCTCCGGCCCGGGTTCGCGCGCTGACAGCGCGGAGGCGCCGAGTCCCGCCAATACATCGA
>NZ_JBFUGT010000638.1:0-1200 GCF_056402775.1 Rhodococcus sp. P3_B8 | reverse complement strand
GATATCGGCTGCCTCCACGAGCACCTCGCCGAGGGTCGGGATCAGCTCGGCGGCGACGGTCGGGTAGTCGCCGGAGGCCCACAACGCCCGGTGCTTGGCCTTGAGCGCGCGGTCGGTGTCTGTATCGGTGGGAATGGTGGTCATGAAAGTGTCCTCGTACTCGATGTCGGGTGCCGGGATGTCGGCACACCTATAGACGTCGGCCGGTTCGGAAGGATGCACGCGAGCTGATTTCGGCGGAATGGGTTCAGCCGAGTGTGAGCTGGGCGCGGTGGAAGTCGAAGTGCTTGCCCGGGTATCGGTAGACCTGTTCGAGGGTCATGGTCTCGGTGAAGAACGGATCCCAGCGCACCGGGAATGCCATGCTGCGCCGCAGATTCGTCTCCGATTCCTTGGACAGGGAGTGCTGCAGCTTGGCGATGACACGGTCGCAGTGTCGGCCCATCCGGCGGCGGTTGAACACGGTCGCGGCCGCGCACGATCCGAGGTAGTTGATCTGGTGGAACACCGGTGTTCCGGCGTCCAGGGCGCGGGCGAATCCGTGGCCGATCGGGTCGGGCAGCCGGGAGAACACCCGGACCAGCACCAGGAGTCGGCGTACCACCATGTAGCCGAACACCATGTGGAACAGCAACTGTTCGTTGGTCCAGCGGGTGCCGTTTGAGCGGCGCTCGAAGTCGTCCGGCGAGGCGTGATCGAGGAGGTCGTGCAGTGCCCGCCGGGTGCGGTCGAGGTCGGCGGCGATTGCGGCACGATCAACAGGTGGTGGCTCGGACATCATGTGCCCCAGGCGGTTCGAGGGGATTATCCGGCCATTGGGGAGCGGCGTTCGAGGAAGACGGTGTCGCGCCAGATGCCATCGAGTTGGGCGATGCGTTCGCGGACGCCGATGGTGCGGAATCCGGCGGAGTGGTGCAGGGCGATGCTGGCCCGGTTCTCCGGGAAGATCGAGGTGAATCGTCCCGGGTTTGATGCGCACCTTCTTTCTTGGGAAGGTAATCCTTATGCCGAATGTCTATCCAGCCGAGGTGCGAGAGAAGGCCGTGCGCCTGGTCCTCGAGCACCGTGGTGACTACGCCTCGGAATACGAGGCGATCCGCACAATCGCCGAACGGATGTCACTGAAGACGGAGACCGTACGGGTGTGGGTCCGCAAGGCCGAAGCGGCGGGCGATGGCACCCATGCCGCGTCGGCGTCCG
>NZ_JBFUGT010000637.1:0-1211 GCF_056402775.1 Rhodococcus sp. P3_B8 | reverse complement strand
GGCGCGGACAGGTCGGCGATGGTGGTGCGCACCACGACCTGGTCGACCTCACGCGCCTCGTCGGGTCCGGCGAGGAGTGCCAGATCGGAGGGGATGTCGCCACCCTCGATCCGCACGGTGCCCGCGCTGTCGAAGTTTCCCAGCTCGGGCGCCGGGAACCAGGTGTCGAGGACCGTGCCGCCGACGGTCACGTTGGCGATGCCTACTGCTGATGCTCCCTGTGTGCTCACGGAACAAGAAACTACGCGTGCCGGCGGCCGCGACGCGTAGCAGTGCCGGTCCACGATCGACAGGCCAACTCGCCCGACCGCCTCGTGCAATTCGCCGACCACCCCCGGTCAGGGCCTCGCCCGGGTCGGCGGGTTTGCCAACCAGGTGGCAGAACTCGCCGCGCTGCGGTGCCCACTGCTCACCGGTGAGCAACGACGGACCCTCACTGCGACAGATGTCGGACACGGATCAAGATCAACGGCAATCAGACAACTCGATACCGAAGCGGGCACTACCGCAGCTCCCACCATCGATCGTCAACAGCCCGTCATTCGACATGGGCGTGTCTCACAACGATGGCGGTGTAGGTTCCGCGGATCGGTGTCACTTCGCGGATCTCCGACCTGCACGTTCTCACCGTAGTGTCGGTGCGTGATTCTCACGAACTTGTCGAAATCCTCAGCCCGGTCGCTATCCCGTATGGCGATCGATGACAGGTCAGTGATGGCCCGTTTGCCCCTAATGGATCGATCGGCGGGGGTGCACCGACCGCACCAGATCCCGTGGGTTGTGGTCGTGTCGGCGGTGCATCCTCGGTCGCTGTTGGGGGTGATCGACTCGCACCCACTGACTGGGGTTTGGGGGCAGACCGAGCGGGTACGCGAAGGCGGTGAAGGCGAACGAGCATTTGCAGGAAGGGCGCTCCGGTGCCGCGGGTGAGCAGGCCTCGGTGCTGTTCATCGCGGATCCGGGCAAACCTGCGGCTGTTGCCGAACGCATTGCGGAGTACCTGCCGGAACGCCTGCGCAGCTCTGACCGGGTCGGGCGCCGGTGGACGACGTGCGTACGCCGCAAACCGTACCTGCCCAACGAGCAAGCAGACTTCGCTGATGTCATCGACACAGTCGATCCGTCCTCCGAAGAGGAAGACATCGTCGTGTACCACACCTGTCTCWTAWACACATCTCCGAGCCCACGAGACTTCAGCGAATCTCGGTTTT
>NZ_JBFUGT010000636.1:0-1219 GCF_056402775.1 Rhodococcus sp. P3_B8 | reverse complement strand
CGTGTTCACCCCGCTGACGACACTCATGCTGCTGGTGCTGCTGACGGCATTCGCGACGACCGGCAGCGTCGTCGACGTCGACCGAAACCTGTTGATCCTGATGGATCTCATCCTCGTCGTCGTCCTGGGATTGCTGTTGTACGCAATTTCGGCCCGTGACCCCTACCTGCCGCCCGACCTGTTCGACCGCCTCCAACTCGTCCTCGTCGTCAGTGCCCTCGCGGTCGACCTGCTGATGCTGTTCGCCATGCTGACTCGCATCGCGGAATTCGGCTTCACCCCGAACAAGGTGGCGGCACTCGGAATGAACCTGGTCCTCCTCGTCAACCTGACGTGGTCGGCTCATCTCATCCTCGGGTTCCTGCGTGGCCGCCGCGGATTCAGCTCCACCGAACGCTGGCAGACCCGTTACCTTCCCGTCTTCGGCGTGTGGGCGGCGTTGATGGTCGGCGTTCTCCCACCGGTTTTCGACTTCGTGTGACGACGGTGCGGAGCTGATC
The DNA here is from genome assembly GCF_056402775.1 of Rhodococcus sp. P3_B8. Lineage (NCBI taxonomy): Bacteria > Bacillati > Actinomycetota > Actinomycetes > Mycobacteriales > Nocardiaceae > Rhodococcus > Rhodococcus sp. P3_B8. The sequence goes on along the minus strand of NZ_JBFUGT010000636.1, from coordinate 719 downwards.
GAGAGTGTTCTCATCGGACAGGGAATTCACGGCGTACGGCCCGTCGTACTGGGCGATGATCGCGCTCTTCGTCGTGGGGGCCGCGGTTCTGGTCTGGCTCGGACGGAGGCAGACCGAATCGCAAGCCCGGCGCCTGGGCCGAGTCCTTGCGGTGCTGACGGCCGCCATATACGGCGCGACGCTGGTTCATTTCTCGATTCCGCCCACGATCGACGGCTCGGTACCGCTGCGCCTGACCGATCTCGCGACCGTGGCGGCGGCCTGTGCCCTGTGGTCCCGGGCGCAGTGGGCCTACGCGCTCACGTATTACTGGGGACTCGTGCTGAGCACCCAGGCGTTGATCTCACCTGTTCTGACCGGCCCGGACTTCCCCCACTACCAGTTCCTCGCGTTCTGGGCGATTCACCTGCTCGTGGTCTGGGCGGCCATCTATCTGACGTGGGGTCGAAGGATGCGGCCCCGGTGGCGCAGCTACCGGTTCACGGTCCTGGTCACCGTCGTCTGGGCGGCAGTGACCTTCACGTTCAACCGCGTCGCCGGAACCAACTACGGCTTCCTCAACAGAAAGCCCGCCACCGCGACCCTTCTGGACGTTCTGGGTCCCTGGCCGCTGTACCTACTGAGCGCGACGACACTGATTCTCGCGGTGTGGGCCCTGATGACGTGGCCGTGGGAGCGGGCACGACGACGCACCGAGGACATCCCGCGGCCCTCCTGAT
>NZ_JBFUGT010000635.1:0-1236 GCF_056402775.1 Rhodococcus sp. P3_B8 | reverse complement strand
GTTGCGAGGAATGCGAGGGCGCCGGTTCGATCACCATCGGCATGCTGTTTCTACCCGAGGCCTCCGCGCCGTGCCCGGCGTGCGCGGGCGCACGGTACAACGCGGAGACCCTCGAGGTCCTCGTCGACGGCCGGACGATCGCCGATGTTCTCGCGATGACGGTCGACGACGCGCGCGCGTTCCTGAGTAACGTTCCGGCAGCAGCGAAAAGCCTTGACATGCTGGTCGAAGTCGGTCTCGGATACCTGCGACTCGGCCAATCGGCCACCACCCTGTCCGGTGGGGAGGCGCAACGGGTCAAGCTCGCCAGCGAACTGCAACGCATCCGATCCGGGCACACGCTCTACGTACTGGACGAACCGACCACCGGATTGCACCCCGCCGACGTCGACCGCCTCATGACGGTGTTGCGACGTCTCGTCGCGGCGGGAAACACCGTCGTACTCGTCGAACACGACATGCCGGTCATTGCCTCGGCGGACTGGATGATCGACCTCGGGCCCGGCGGCGGAGACAACGGCGGCCGGATCATCGCCTCGGGGCCACCGATGGTCGTTGCCGAGACGGCCGACTCCGCCACCGCCGCCTACCTCTCCCGGCACCTCGCCGTGTGACGTTGCGTGTGCGGTACCGGTTCAGTGCGCGTGAATTCCGTAGACGGTGACGACGAAGCTGTGGCCCTTGGCGGTGCAGGTGACGTCGCCCATGAACCCTGCGAGACAGGTGGTTCCCCCGTGGGTGATCGTCTTCTGATACATGCTCTGGCTGGTGGCGACCTCGGAGATGTCGGGGTTGCCGCCGGGCAGGGTGAACGGGGTGCCGGGAGGGTAAGTGGGGTGCGCCGGAAGCCAGGGAAGGTCGATGACGACGTGCTGGACGGGTCCCAGCCACGGCAGTCCGAACTCGCCGAGGATCGGGAAGTCCATCGGCAATGGTTGCGGCAGATCGCATCCCACCGAGTCGTCGGGTGCGATCGAGCAGTTGAAGTTCCCCACCCGGAAGTAGACGGGGGTGGGGGAGTCCGCCTCCGCGGGTGTGGCGAACGCGAGGAACGCGGCTGCTGTGGCCGTGAACAGGCCGATGGCTCGCGTCACTGATGAACCATCCCGGGTCTCATGCACACACTGTCATTTGTGTGCGACCGGTTGATCGGCACGGTGTTCAGCGTAGTACTTGGCTTCGTACTCGGCCGGTGGGATCCGCCCGAGACGATGCATGAGCCGGCCGGTGTTGTAC
>NZ_JBFUGT010000634.1:0-1262 GCF_056402775.1 Rhodococcus sp. P3_B8 | reverse complement strand
CCACGAGGGCGAGGGCGGCGCCGGCCCACAGGTTCAGGTGCAGGTTGTAGGCGATCATCGACGCCGCCAGGGAGCTGGTGGTGACGGCGACGCCGGCGGAGAGGTCGAATTCCCCGCCGATCATCAGCAGTGCCACCGCGCACGCCATGATCCCGATCGTCGACGAGGCGTAGAGCACCGTCGCCAGCGCTTCGGGGCTGCGGAACGGGGGGGCGACGACCATGAAGAAGACGAAGATGGCGATCGCACCGAACAGGGAACCGATCTCGGGGCGGACCAGCAGACGCTGCAGGCGTTTCTGCTCCTTCACCCGCTCGTCGTGGACGACCTTGTGACTGGCAAGGTCCAGATCTTGCTGTGTGGACATGATTTCCTCTCCGCGCCGGTGGATCTCAGCGTTGTGCGATGCCGGCCGGTCGTGCGACCGGGTCGATGGTGATGGTGTGTGCGTGAGATGGACCCACCGGGGTCCGGATCGTGTGTCCTGACATGTGATCGACCGCCGATCAGCGGGTGCCGGCCTTGGCGTACTCGGCGACCTTGTCGATGTTGGACTTGTCGATGAACGACGGCCCGGTCAGAGTCGGTCCGCCGCCGCCGATGACGTTGCCGTTGTTGAGGTAGAGCCACAGCGAATCGATGGCCAGGTAGCCCTGCAGGTACGGCTGCTGGTCGATGGCCCACTGCACGCTGCCGTCCGAGATGGCGTCGACGAGTGCCGCGTTGGTGTCGAACGTGTAGACCTTGGCCGGGCTGCCCGCGTTGCCGACCGACTGCACGGCGGTGAGGGCTATCGGAGCGCCGAGCGTGAGCACACCGTCGATGGACGGGTCCTGCTGGAGCTTGGCAGCGATCGTCGAGTTCACCGACGGCATGTCCTCACCGTTCACGTTGAGGGTCTCGAACGTGCCGCGGAAGGTCTGCTTGGCGCCGGCGCAACGGGATTCGAGCTGGATCTGGCCCTGCTGCTGGATGACGCAGATGACGTGCTTGGCGCCGTCCTCGTTCAGCCGGTTCCCCGCGGCCTGGCCGGCGATGGTCTCGTCCTGCCCGAAGTACTGGGTGACCCCCATGTCCTTCCAGGCTCCGTATCCGGCGTTGAACGCGGAGATCGGGATGCCTGCGTCCTGCGCGCTCTTGACGGCGGGAGCCATCGCCTCGGGGGTGGCGAGGGTGAGCGCGAGCCCGTCGACCTTCGAGTCGATGGCCGTCTGCACGAGGTTGGCCTGGTTGGGAGCCTGCGGATCGGAGGAGTACTTCAG
>NZ_JBFUGT010000633.1:0-1307 GCF_056402775.1 Rhodococcus sp. P3_B8 | reverse complement strand
ATCCTCCCTCGACCTCGCCGATGTCGATTTGATCGTGGCCGCTCCCGCCCGGCGGAAGTTCCGCGCGACGCTCGCCGAGCACCTGGGCGTCCCCGTGCCGCGGATCGTGGTCGCGGATGACGAACGGATGCATACCGCGTCCCTCGTGGCAGCCCTGGACCGCCGGACGGGTGGCATCCCGGCCGGGAATCGAGTCCTGATCATCGCCGTGGGTGCGGGGGTCACCGCCGGCGCCGCGCTGTACAGGGAACACCCCTGACACCGGAAGCGGTCAGGTCCTTCCCACCGCACTGGAACCGAAGGGCTCCCGGGGCCGGGACACCACTTCGACACGGCGGGGTACCGCTTCAGCGTGGTCGTGCAGCTTCGGTACTGGCGGCCTCACTCAGCTCGTTCTCGGAGTCGATCGGGATTCCGAGATCTGCCGGGATCTGTTCGACACCATGGACCCCGCCGTGCTCGACGCCATCGACGTCATCATCGAGCGTGCCACCCGCGCGGGCCTCACCACCTCCCTGTGCGGGCAGGCGGTGTCGACCAATCCCGCTCTCGCGGAACATCTCGTACGTAACGGCATCACGTCGGTGTCCGGGTCTGCAGTACCGATTCGTCCTGCCGGGACCGACAGTGACCGCGAGGGAACAGATGGCCTGTCTCGACCTCGTCACCGAGGTCGCGTCAGGGGCCGACTACGTGGCCAGCAGGTGGCGGACGTCGTAGGCGAGCTCGGTGCGCGAGTGATCGTGGATACTTCCGGTCCGGCCCTGAGACAGCTTCGGGGGCGGGGTCTTTCTCGTCAAACCCAGCATTCGCGAACTTCGGGACTGGACGGGGCGGGAGTTGTTTGTGATCGACGACCAGGTGGCTGCGGCTCGGGAGGTCATCGACCGGGGGGTCTGTGAGGTCGTGGTCCTCTCCCTCGGTGCCGAAGGCGCCCTGCTGGTCACGCGGGACCGCGACGAGTATTTCCCGTCGGTCGAAGTCCCCGTGGTCAGCGGTGTCGGAGCGGGCGACAGCATGGTCGCCGGTGTGGTGGGTGGCCTGGCGTGCGGTCGGTCGTTGAGCGACTCGGTACGGCGTCGCGGCGGGGGCGGCGATGCTGCAGGCACCCGGCACCGCCCTGTGCTGGCGAGCCGACGTCGAGCGGTTCTACGCCCTGCTCACCGACGGATCCGCTGCCGGCACCACCGTCGGATAGTCACGCGTGTGCCACACGACCATCGGCAGTCACAGTGTCGGTGCCACCGGGACCGGGACGGTGCACGGTGACGGTTCGCTCATCGGGTTCCTCCTCGGCGGTCCCCATC
>NZ_JBFUGT010000632.1:0-1311 GCF_056402775.1 Rhodococcus sp. P3_B8 | reverse complement strand
CAGGCTCACCTCTTCAGCACAGAGACCGGCGAGTGCGATGCACTCGCCGGTCTCTTTACGTTCGCGTCACCGGGTGACGGCGGTCACCACTGTCGCAGGGTGGAGATCCGCTCGGTGAGCTGCTCGACGGTGGCGATCGCCGTGGGCGGTCCCCCGCAGACGCGGCGCAGTTCGCCGTGGATGGTCCCGTGCGGCTTGCCCGTCCTGTGGTGGTGCATCGCGACGAGACTGTTCAGTTCCCGGCGCAGCTGCGCGAGCTGTCCGGCGGCAGCCACCCGGTCCGCGACCTGGGGCACGGGCGTGTGCACGGGCGCGGGGGCGGGCTCGGCCTTGTCCAGCTGCTCCGACTGACGCTGACGCAGCAGCGCGCGCATCTGATCGGCGTCGAGCAGTCCGGGCAGACCCAGGTAGTCGGCCTCCTCGTCCGAACCCGAGAACGTGGCCGTCCCGAAGGACGAACCGTCGTAGATCACCTGATCGAGCTCGGCGTCCGCGCCGAGCGAGGTGAACGCCTTCTCCTCCTCGCCGAGCTCGTCCTTCTGCTTGTTCGCGTCGGCGAGAAGATCGTCGTCGAAGCCGTCCTTCTCCCGGTGCGGCTTGCCGAGCACGTGGTCGCGCTGCGCCTCGAGCTGGCTGGCCAGATCGAGCAGCACCGGAACCGACGGGAGGAACACGCTCGCGGTCTCGCCCTTGCGGCGGGACCGCACGAAACGCCCGATCGCCTGCGCGAAATAGAGCGGGGTGGACGCACTGGTGGCGTACACACCGACGGCCAGGCGGGGAACGTCGACGCCTTCCGACACCATGCGGACGGCGACCATCCACTTCTGGGTGCTCGCCCCGAACTCGGCGATCCGCTTGGACGCCGTCGGGTCGTCGGAGAGCACCACGACCGGGTCTTCCCCGGTGACCGCCTTCAGGGTCTGCGCGTACGCGCGGGCCACGGTCTGGTCGGTGGCGATGACCAGACCTCCGGCGTCGGGCATGCCGCCCGTGCGCAGCTGGCCGAGCCGGGTGTCCGCGGCGTGCAGGACCGCGGGAATCCAGTCGCCCGACGGATCCAGGGCCGTTCGCCACGCCCGGGCCGTCTGTTCCGCGCTGAGCGGCTCACCGAGTCGCGCGGAGAACTCCTCGCCCGCGTTGTTCCTCCAGCGTGCCTCGCCGGAGTACGCGAGAAACACGACGGGCCGGACGACGCCGTCGGCGAGGGCGTCCGAGTACCCGTAGGAGTGATCCGCCTTCGAGCGCATCAGACCCTCGCGATCGGGCTCGTACGTCACGAACGGGATCGCACTGTCGTCGCTGCGGAAC
>NZ_JBFUGT010000631.1:0-1314 GCF_056402775.1 Rhodococcus sp. P3_B8 | reverse complement strand
TCCGAGAACTGGGCGTGGAACAGCAGCCCGGACTGCAGCGGTGACAGCGACCAGATGTCCGACAGTGCCGGGAACCGGGCCTCGAGCCGGTCGATCGCGTCCTGGTCGAGGGTGACCAGGTCCAAATCGGACGGGGTCACACCGCCGGCGTCGGGCCGCGCGACGTGGGTGGTCAGCGCGGTCAGCGCCTGCACCCACAGGTCGGCGAGTGCGCGGACCTCGGACGGGGTGAGGACCCCGGTCGGGAACGCCCACGTGGCCCGCAGCCGGTTGCCGTCGGCCCCGGTGCCGGTGACGGCGTTGATGTCGAGCGCCGACGCCACCGGGATGTCGGAGGCGGGGATGTCGTCGAGCTTCGTGTCCGTCACCGGAACCCAGGCGTGACCGTGGATGTCGGTGGACGTCGCGCCGCCCAGCCGGCCCAGGTAGTTGAACGTGACCTGCGGCTTCGCCAGCGCCCGCAGTTGATCCGCGCTCTCCGGGTCCAGGTAGCGGAGCATGCCGTAGCCGATGCCGTGATCCGGGATGGCCAGCAACTGTTCCTTGATCGCCTTGACCGCGGACCCCGCGGCCTTGCCACCGGCGAACGCGTCGTCGAGGTCGATGCCCGACAGGTCCAGGCGCACCGGGAACATCGCCGTGAACCAGCCGACGGTGCGGCCCAGGTCGGCGCCCGGCAGCACCTGGTCCTCGCGGCCGTGGCCTTCGAGGCTGACCAGCGATTCGCGCGTGAAGTCGCCCTGGGTGCGCCGCCACTGGGCCAGTGCCAGCGCCAGCGCGGTGAGCAATCCGTCGTTGACGCCGCCGTGGAACGCCTCGGGAACACGCGTGAGCAGTGCGTCCGTCACGTCGGCGGGCACCTCCACGGTCACCTTCTCGACGGTCCCGGCCACGTCGACCGCGGCGTCGAGCGGACGCGATCCGATGAGCGGGTCGTCGGCCTCGAGCACCCGGCGCCACAGTTCGATCTCGCCGCCGCGTTCGCGTGTCGCCTCGACGAGGCCGTGCGACCAGCGCCGCATCGACGTGCCGACCGGTTCGAGGGCCGGTTCCTGACCGGCGGAGACCTGCGCCCACGCGGTCGCCAGGTCGGGGACGAGGATCCGCCACGACACACCGTCGACCACCAGGTGGTGGGCCACGACCAGCAGCCGCCCGCCCTCGTCGCCGGCGTCGAACCACACCATCTGCAGCATGACCCCGGCCTCGGGGTCCAGTCGTCCTGCCGCGGCATCGAGTTCACGGGTCGCGACCTCCGCGAACCCGGAACCGACCACCGACGCGACCTCGACGCGGTGCAGCACGTCGTCGACG
>NZ_JBFUGT010000630.1:0-1319 GCF_056402775.1 Rhodococcus sp. P3_B8 | reverse complement strand
AACTGGTTGAACGTCCACATGAAGGTCTCGAACCGGGTGCGCATTTCGCGCTCTGTCCACTCGGGCCACGGCTCGATGTCACCTCCGTAGCTGAAGTCGGGACCGTTCGCTCGGAGTAGGACTGCACGGGCGTCGCTGATTTCGATCGTGTGCAGCGCCTGCCGCATTTCGTCGATCATCTCGACACCGATGCGGTTCTGGGATGGGTTGTGCAGGCACATGATCGCGAGGTCGCCGTCGATCGTGCAGCTGAGGTGGGCCACTTCTGTATCCCTTTCTCGAGGGGTGGATGGTGGTTCGGTCACCACTGTCGGTCACCGGCAAGGTCTGTCGCGATGGCGAGAGGTGGCTCGGTCGCGGCGCGGACGTCATCGGCTGTCACCCCGGGGGCCAGTTCGACCAGGCGCAGGCCCTCTTCTTCGACGTCGATCACGGCGAGATCGGTGATGATCCGGTGCACGACGCGGCGACCGGTCAGGGGGAGCGTGCAGCGCCGAACGATCTTGCGTGAGCCATCCTTGGCGACGTGATCCATCAGCACGATGACCTGCCGCGCGCCATGCACCAGATCCATGGCCCCGCCCATTCCCTCGACCATCTTCCCGGGAACGATCCAGTTGGCGAGGTCACCCGACTCGGAGACCTGCATGCCGCCGAGGATGGCGGCGTCGATCTTCCCGCTGCGGATCATCCCGAAGCTCGTGGCGGAATCGCAGAAGGAGGCGCCAGGTCGCAGGGTGACGGTCTCCTTACTGGCATTGACCAAGTCGGGGTCAGCCTCCCCAGGCTCGGGGTAGTCACCGGTGCCGAGTACTCCGTTTTCCGATTGGAGTGCCACCTCGATATCCGCCGGGATATGCGCGGGAACACGGGCCGGTGCCCCGATGCCCAGATTGACGTAGTCGCCGTCCGAGAGTTCCCGTGCTGCCCGGGCCGCCATCTGATCTCGCGTCCAGCTCATTCGGGGGCCTTCCGTGTGACAAGTTTCTCGATGCGCTTGTCCGCTGCTTCCTCGGCGGACAAAGGCACGACGCGCTGGACGAAGGCGCCGGGGAGATGGACGTCGTCCGGGTCGATTTCGCCCGGCTCGCACAATTGCTCCACTTCGGCGATCGTGACCTGGCCCGCCATGGCGCACAGCGGGTTGAAGTTGCGGGCCGATGCCCGAAAGACCAGATTGCCGTGCCGATCTCCGCGCCAGGCGCGGACTCACGTAGGCCGGTGAAGAATTTCGGCGTGTCCCGGTTGGCGATGTCGTACCAGGAACCGACGTGCAGCATCGGCACGTCGATGTTGAACAACTGCCGGCTGAGGTCCGT
>NZ_JBFUGT010000629.1:0-1329 GCF_056402775.1 Rhodococcus sp. P3_B8 | reverse complement strand
GGCCTCTTTCTGCGCCCGCTGGTAGGTCAGTGGCTTGAGGAATCGCGAGACCGACAGGCCCGCGTTGTAGCGGGCGGTCTTACCCGTCGGGAGCACGTGGTTGGTTCCGGCGATTCCCTTGTCGGAGTAGGCCACCGTGCTCCACGGCCCGAGGAACAACGACCCGTAGTTCCGCAGTTCCTTGAGGTAGAAATCGTCGTCCGCGGTCTGGATCTCGAGGTGCTCGGGTCCGAGGACATCCGATACCGCCACTGCCTGGGTGCGGTCGGTCGCAAGGATGACCGAACCGAAGTCTCGCCAGGCCGCACCCGCGACCTCGCGGGTGGCGAGGCTGTCGAGTTGCCGGTCGACCGCCTCGATTACCCTGCGGCCCAACTTGTCCGAAGTGGTGATCAGGGCGGCGGGTGAGTTCGGCCCGTGCTCGGCCTGACCGAGCAGATCAGCGGCCACCCATTCCGGGTCGGCGGTCTCGTCGGCCAGGACCGCCACCTCCGAGGGGCCGGCGAGCAAATCGATGCCCACCTGACCGAACAGCTGCCGCTTGGCCTCGGTGACGAACGCGTTGCCGGCGCCGACGAGCATGTCGATCGAAGCCTCACCGAGCAGACCGAACGCCATCGCGCCGAGCGCCTGCACGCCGCCGATCGCGAAGACCCGGTCCGCCCGAGACAGGTACGCGCCGTAGAGGACGGCGGGGTGCGCGCCGTGCTCACCGGACGGCGGGGTGCACGAGAGGACGGTGGGCACACCCGCGGCCTTGGCCACCCCGACGGTCATGAAGGCGCTGGCCAGCAGCGGGAATCGGCCCGCCGGTAGATACGCGCCGACCCGGGTGATCGGGATGTACTGCTGGCCGCCGACCACGCCGGGGGCGAGTTCGATCTCGAAATCGGTCAGGTGCTCACGCTGGGTGACGGCGAACCGGTTCGTGCGCTCGTAGCCGAGTTCGAGGGCGGCACGGACATCGGCGGGAAGGGCGTCGCCGCTCTTGCGGAGCTGCTCGGCGCTGATCTCGAGGTCGCCGGACCAGCCGTCGAGCTCCCGGGAGTAGGAGCGGACGGCGTCGAGACCGTTGCGTTCGATGTGCGACAACATTTCCGAGACCCGTTCGACGACCTTCGGGTCGCGCTGTGCGGGGGGACCGTCGACGGCGGGCTTCTTGAGCCAGGTGAGGGGGCCGAGGGCCCGGGCTTCATCAGGTGTGATCTGCATGTCAGTGACGGTAGGCGCTTCACGTCCATAGGACTAGAGGAGTAACTCCTAGGGCAATCACAGGAAAACCCTATAGAAGACGAAGAGTCCTGGAGCAGGGGAGGCGTGGTGCACCGT
>NZ_JBFUGT010000628.1:0-1341 GCF_056402775.1 Rhodococcus sp. P3_B8 | reverse complement strand
CCGTCGAACTGTTTCCACTCCTGTGCCCAGCGCTGCAGCCGGTTTCGGTGGAACAGTCTGTGGGCGAGTGCCGTCAAGAAGAGGACGGTGCCGGTGGTGAGTGCCCAGACTCCGCAGGCGGCGGTCACCGCGAGGACGGTGTTTTCCCGACTGTTGGGGATGGGGCCGGTGAGATTGCCGTCGGCGTCGGCGTCGACGCTGATGGTGATAGTCTGGCCGGCCTTCGCGGGGGTGTCGGTGGGCACGGCGGCGGTGCGTTCCCCGTGGGGTGTGGTCCAGCGGGCGCGGGCGGTGTTCTGCCGGCGGGACGACTCGTGTACTCGGGGATATCGGGGGCGAGGTAGGTGACCTCGAGCACGACCGCGGGGACGTGGTGGACGCCGGCGCGCAGCGTGTGGGTTTGCTGTTCGGGCCGGGGTATGGGTCGCGGTGCCGAACGCGGCGGCGACGGGGATCAGCAGCAGAACCACGGCCGCGGTGAGCAGAACCATGGTGGCTTCAATGCGGTCGCTGGGGCGCATCAGGTGGTTGCGACTCCACGGGCGCACCCGCAACCACCGGGTCGGTGCGGCCACCGGTAGCGGTGCCGGTTCCTCCGCACCCCGAACCGCAGGCGTCAACCACGACGCCGGCGGGCGAGTGGTGTTGCCCGGCTTCGTCGAACCACACCTCCATCTGGACAAGGCTTTTCTGGGAACACCCGCCTCCGGTGGGTCGCTACGCGAGGCGATCGCACACACTGCAGCGGCGAAGGCACTGTTCACCGATCAAGACGTGCGCACACGCGCCATGCGCGCTCTCGCTCGGGCCGTCGCCCACGGAACCACCTCGATACGCGCGGACACCGAGATCGACCCCGACATAGGTCTGCTGTCGGTCCGAGTAATCGATGGCTTGGCACGTCAACTCGCTGACGTCGTCGACGTTCAGGTGGCGTCATTCCCCGCAGGAGGGACTGTTCTGCCGTCCCGGCGCGATGCCCCTGCTGCGAGAGGCCCTCGAAATCACCGGAACCGTCGTCGGTGGATGCCCTTATGCCGAGGATTCGCTACGGGACGCCCAACGACACGTCGACGCGATTCTGGACCTCGCAGTCGAGTTCGAGATCCCGGCAGACCTGCACCTCGACCTGGCGAACGACGACTCCGACGCACGCTTCACGCTCGCCGAGTACGTCGCCCACCATACCGTGGCAAGGGGACTCGAAGGTCGCGTGGCCATCGGCCACGTCACCACCCTGGCGGCACTATCCCCTCGGCTCGAGGCCGAGTACTCGACGCTCTCGCCGCCGTGAGGATCACCGTTGTCGCCCTGCCGGCGACGGACCTCTACCTCATGGGT
>NZ_JBFUGT010000627.1:0-1345 GCF_056402775.1 Rhodococcus sp. P3_B8 | reverse complement strand
CCCTCTGGGAGTGGTTGCTCGCCCACCCCGAGGGACACGCCAGCGCTCCCGTCCCCGAACCGTGGTCCACGCGACCACATTCAGTAACCGCGGATTGCGTCGACACCACACACCAGCTCGCCCACACCTGACCCCCAGCTCGGCCGGCACCATCGAAACCAGGTGAGAATGAAAAGCACCCACAACGAGACCGATCTGTCGCTCGTCGTCGCAGCCAAGTTCGAGGCCGCCGACGGCGTGGCCGTCCTTCAACTGCGCCAGCCCGACGGGGCCGACCTCCCGCAATGGTCACCGGGTGCCCATATCGACCTGATCCTCACCCCGGAGCTCACCCGCCAGTACTCGCTGTGTGGGGACCCGTCGGACCGCAGCGTCTGGCAGATCGGCGTCCTGCGTGAATCCGCCGGGCGCGGCGGCTCCCAGTTCGTGCACGACAAGCTCTCCTCCGGTGACACCGTGCAGGTGCGCGGCCCCCGCAACCACTTCGAACTCGAACAAGCGGACAACTACCTGTTTATCGCTGGTGGCATCGGAATTACCCCGATCATGGCGATGGCCGCCGAAGTTGACCGAGCCGGCTCGCAGTGGACGCTCGTCTTCGGTGGCCGCAGCCGCGCGACTATGGCGTTCGCTGACGAGTTGTCCACCCACTATCCGGAACACGTGGTCATTAATCCCCAGGACGAAGGGAGCCTGATCGACCTGGACGGCCTTCTCGGCGAACCACTTCCGGACACCCTCGTCTACACCTGCGGGCCCGGGGCCCTGCTCGAGGCGGTCACCGACAAATGCCAGTCCTGGCCCACAGGAAGCCTCCGTCTCGAACGGTTCAGCGCCAAACCGCTGAGCGAACCTGTCCTCAACACTTCGTTCGAGGTCGAACTCGCCTTGACCGGCAAGACCCTCACCGTGCACCCGGACGAGTCGATCCTCGACGCCGTTACGGCCTGCGGAATCCAGGTCCTGTCATCCTGCGAGCAAGGCACCTGCGGCACCTGCGAAACCCCGGTCCTAAGCGGCACTGTCGACCACCGCGACTCACTACTGACCAAGGAAGAGCCAGACGCACACGACACCATGATGATCTGCGTATCCCGCGCCAGTTGCCCCCGGTTGATCCTCGAAATCTGAACCCCGCGACCATCCGTCGGTCGGCCCACTGGCCGCCGAACATCGGGGATCGCAGATACCGAAACGCAGCTGACCCTTCACCCACCAACTCATCGCATGATCCCGGGCCAGCGAGCCTGTACATATTCACATCAATCGATTGGAGTATCGATTCCTATGTCCGACAACAGAGCAGTGGTCTATGCCGGCGCCGGCAAAGTGGAAGTGGTCGACG
>NZ_JBFUGT010000626.1:0-1378 GCF_056402775.1 Rhodococcus sp. P3_B8 | reverse complement strand
CCTACGACTGGGAGTGGGACTGCTACCAGGGCGAGGGGGTGCCGAAGGTGTGGGCACCTGCGCACTCGGTTGCGTACTACACACCGCAACCAGACGGAACGCTGACCGGTTCCTGGCGTACCGACATCGACAGCGGCCCGTGCGAGGGCTCGGTGATCATGGACGTCGCGGCCTACCCCGTCGCGACGCCGCCCGGACCATTCGGCAGCAGTTCATAGCCGCCGAGACCGTGCTCCACCGGAAGTGTGTCAGCGAGCAGTCGGAGTGTCGGGCCGGCGATCGTCGGCGTACATGGCTTCGATTCTCGCCTTGATTTCGGCGGTGCTCATCGCGCTGGGCCGCCTCAGCGTGCGAGGTGTGGACACGGAAATCGTCGGAGTCGAGGGTGTCGCCATGAGAATTCTGCCTTCGTCGCTTCTATTGGGGCGCCGCCGTGAGCGGTCGCGCAGTTTCAGCAACCACGCACACATGTGATCTGATTCACACGCGGATGCGTTACATTTTCCGTTTCCCGCGTCGCCTGACTGCCTTCGCATGCCGGGCCTGCGGGACCTGCCGAGTTCGAGACGGTCCGCAAGTACGCCACTTCCGCTACGGCCGTCACTTCGCCTGCGCCAGGAAGACGGAGTCGCGCACGCACCCGTAGTGCACTCACGCACGGAGCAACCATGGAGCAGACTGATCAGGAATCGAGAAGCGACTGCCCGCGGGCGACATTAACGTCACTCGCATGAACATCGAATCCCTCGCCCTCGAAACCCCCGACCCCACCACCGCGAAAGCCTTCCACGCGGCCCTCGGCCTCGATGAACACATCAGTGCCCGCGACACGGACGCACCGACCACCGGCTTCCGCGGTTACACCCTCTCGCTCGTCGTGTCCCAGCCGAACATCGTCGACGCCTACGTCGGGGCTGCCCTCGAAAATGGCGGCACCACAATCAAACCAGTCAAGAAGGGCCTGTGGGGGTACGGCGGTGTCCTGCAGGGTCCCGACGGAGCGCTCTGGAAGGTCGCGACATCGTCGAAGAAGAACACGGGGCCGGCGACCCGGCACATCGAGGACCTCGTCCTGCTGCTCGGCGTCGAAGACGTCAAAGCCAGCAAGCAGTTCTACCTCGACCACGGACTGGAAGTGACAAGAAGCTTCGGTCGCAAGTACGTCGAGTTCGCCACCGGCCCGAACGTCAAGCTCGCGCTCTACGGGCGCCGCGCCCTCGCGAAGGACGCCGGCGTCTCCCCCGACGGCACCGGCGCCCACCGGATCGTCATCAGCGGCGACGCCGAACCCTTCACTGACCCCGACGGCTTCACCTGGCAAACAGTGTGAATCGGAGAAGTTCTCGGGCGCGAGTTGGGGCCGGTGCCTCATCGTCAC
>NZ_JBFUGT010000625.1:0-1382 GCF_056402775.1 Rhodococcus sp. P3_B8 | reverse complement strand
CCACTACATCAGGGAGGTAGCCGGGAAGTCGGCTGCCGAACAGATCGCCGACGCAAAAGCACTTCTCGACGCGGGCACCATCAACCAAGCCGAGTTCGACGCCCTCAAGGCCAAGGCGCTCAGCTGACACGCTCAGCGCGAGCCGCAGGCCCTACGACCGCCCCTCGCATTCACCAGCGCTCCGACCACGGCGGGATCCACGAGCTGGTTCCGTTACTCGTCGAGAAGGCTGCACGCCGAGACAACGAAAACCACTACGTGGCCGACATCGGCGTTACCGCCGCCCCGGGTTCTCGGTGGGATCGGCGGAAAGGACTTTGTCCCCTAGCCGGCCCGTCGCGTGGGTAGGAACACTGATGGTGACCGGGATCGGTGCCCGCGCCTTGGCCACCGCTCGGCCACATCTGTGCGACTGAGAGTACCCACATGACACGCCTGCAGGCTTCTTCGGTGAGCGCACCACATCACTGCATTCCCACCCGCCGAGCACTGAGCACACCGGAGATCCTGCAACGGATCCAGGCGATGTTCGCCGACGGGGACGACGCCGGCTCGGCTGGCACCGACGAGAAGCCGTCGCCCATCTGACATGTAGACGGTCGGGCTACGCAACCCCCACCAGTGTTGCGGTGCATGCGAATTCGGTGACCTCTCCCCCTGCCAGTAGCCTCGTGGCCCGCCGGTGACGATCCGATCCGGGGTCCGATCCCGGCTCGCTGGACTCGTGGTGGCGGGTGATGTCCGGGAGCCACGGGCATGCGCGCACGAAGCCGGAAGGCACTCGGCGCCCGGCCACACGAACCCCGGCCGCTAGTGACACGGACAACAAGCGGGCCGCTCTCGTGAGCCGCTCCGGTCAAATTTGGCGAGGACGCTGCTGCTGGGCGGATGAAAGCCGCCGAACCTACCGCGCGACCGTGCCTGGTTCTGATGTCCCGTGATGCGTCCGCGAGGCCGCGGTGATCCTCAATCTTTCCCGCGTCGGAACCGGAGGAAGTCGGGAAAGGCTGGGGCCGGCGACGCACGGCAAGACGACCCTGCTGGGGTGAGCGTGCTCGGTGGGCCCGTTGGTCCGTCAACGGCGGAGAGCGTCAGCTGACCGGCCATCCCGGTGTGCGGCCGACATCGTTCCACTCTCGATCCCACTGGCGCATCCGGCTTCGCGTATTCACCCACCGGACCGCGCAGAGCAGCAGGAAGGAACCCACCGCGGCGGTGGCCCACACCGACAGTGCGGCGCTGACGGCGATCACCGCGTTCTCGGGTCCCGATCGGGGCTCGTCGACCACGTGGCCGTCAGGACCGATCCACACCGAGACGGTGTCGCCGCGGTGGGCGCCGGGTCGGGTTTCCACGTCGGTGGACTGGAGGGTGCCATCGGG
>NZ_JBFUGT010000624.1:0-1391 GCF_056402775.1 Rhodococcus sp. P3_B8 | reverse complement strand
TCGCCGTCACGGGCCGCGTCGCCGCGGCCGATCCGAGTGTGGGCTTCGCCCTGCCCGTTGGTGTGCGCGTTCGTGCCGTTGGTGACGTTGGTGTGGTTCTTCGTGTCGGTGGAACTGTTCTTGACCCCCGACTGAACCTGCTATTCGGGTTGTTCGGTGTCGAGGGCGTCGGTGATGCGGTCGTGGACCGGAGGTGTCGAGGTTCTGGCCGGCTGTGCGGGCGGCGGCGTGGGCGCGGGTGTATTCGTCGTCGCTGAGCTGAATGTGGTGCGGTGGGGTCTGGTGTGGGCCTGTGGGCGAGTTCGCGTCTGGGGTGCTCGCGCATCTCGCTGATGCACCGCGGGTGTTCGTGCCGGCCGAGGCCCGGTCGCAAGCATCCGCTCCCCGGAGCCTGGTGGGGGCAGGTCAGGTTCGGCGACGCTCGGCTGGCCTGGGTGGCGTGCTCGGTGCTTCGGTAGGAACACTCTGCGGCACAATGAATGTCGGTGGCGGTGCGCTTGGGTGCGGGGGTGGGGTTCGTGTCAGGGGGCGAGGGTGTGTCCGCTTCCGGTGGTTTTGGCTTCATACATGGCGGCGTCCGCGCGACGGATCAACGTCTCCCGGGTGTCTTCCGGTCCGGCGAGGGCGATGCCGACGCTGGCGGTGTACCGCAGTTCGCGTCCGGGCGAGTCGGGTCCGATGTGCAGTTCGGTGATGCGGGTGGCAAGGGCGATGGCCTGGTCGGCGGAGGTGGTGTCGGGGCAGACGATGAGGAATTCGTCGCCGCCGATCCGGGCCACGGTATCGATTGCGCGCACGACCGACTGGAGCTGTTCGGCCAACCGGATGAGGGCGTCGTCGCCGACGGCGTGGCCGAGTCGGTCGTTGAGGGTCTTGAACTGGTCGAGGTCGATCAGCAACGCCGCAACCGTGCGTCCGCTTCCGCGTGCGGTGTCCAGGGCGGCGTCGATCTGCTGATGCGCCAGGGCACGGTTCGGTAGCCCGGTCAATGAATCGTGCAGGCTCAGATGCCGCAGCGCGTCTTCTGCCTCGATGCGCCGGATCGCCGCCGCCAGCACCGCGGTCACCGAGCGCAGGAACATCACCTCCCGGTCGGAGTAGTCGCGGGGGCGGGCACTGTGTGCGGTGAGCACTCCCCACACCGTCTCGGCGCCGATGGGAACGCAGACCCCGCTCCGTAGCCCCCGGGAATTCATGGCTTCGGTGGAGAACCGGCGCTCGCCGTACCGGTCGGGGCAGATGATGATCTGATCGGTGGCGGCCGCGTATCCGGGCTGCGAATCGGTACCGGGGGCGAAGGTGTCCGGGACGGGTGGCTGACCGCGGTAGGCGAGCACCCGCAACGCACCGCCCGGCTCCTCGGCCCGGGCCACCGAGGCGCAGTTGACCCC
>NZ_JBFUGT010000623.1:0-1397 GCF_056402775.1 Rhodococcus sp. P3_B8 | reverse complement strand
CGTTTACCCGTGTCGATGTAGGCCTCGACGCTGCGCCGTTGGCGCTCGGACACCAAGGGTCCCACCCGGGTGGCGGGGTCGGATGGATCCCCGACCACGAGCTCCGACGCGAGGTGTGCGACCGCGTCGACTGTTTCGCGGTAACGGGATCGGGGGGCGAGGATTCGAGAGGACAGATGGCAGGTCTGGCCGTTGTTGAGCAGGCTCGCCCACGACAGTCCCCTGGCGACACTCACCAGGTCCGCGTCGTCGAGGATGATGGCGGCGCTCTTGCCTCCCAGTTCCAGGGTCACCGGTCRCAGCAGTCGACCGCAGGTCCCGCCGATCACCCTGCCCGCGGCGGTCGACCCGGTGAAAGCGACTTTGTTCACTTCGGGGTGGCTAACCAGGTAGGCACCGATCTCTCGGCCGCCGGTCACGATGTTCAGCACACCGCCGGGCAGCCCGGCTTCTTCGGCCGCGTCGGCGAGTTGGAAGGCGTCGAGCACGGTTTCGGGTGCGGGTTTGAGGACCACGGTGCATCCGGAAGCGAGTGCCGGGGCAAGCTTGAACATGGTCAGCGACTGGGGGAAGTTCCACGGAATGATCGCGGCAACAACGCCGATCGGCTCGCGACGCACGATCGTGGTGGACCTACCGTTTGCGGCGATCCGCGGGGTCTCGACGGGTGTCTTCTCGGTGAGATCGGCATAGTACCGGAGCGTTGCTGCCGGGCCGCTACCCTCCGCCGCCAGAGCTATCGCTGCCGGCATGCCGTTCTCGTCGGTCACGATGGCGGCTGTGTCCTTCCCCCGGCGGTCGAGCGCATCRGCAAATCGCCTTAGGACGTCGGCACGTTCGGCCGGCTCCAGCGCGGACCACTGGGGTGCACGCAAGGCGCGGCGGGCTGCGTGGACCGCGGCGTCGACGTCCGTGGGGGTACTGTCCGGCGCCGACCCGACGGGTTCCTCGGTGGTCGGCGAGATGACCGTGATGCGGTCGGAGGTGGACGGCGTGTGCCATCGGCCGTCGATGAACAGCTGCGAGCGGGTGTACTTCATGTGGGGTACCTCGGTCGTCGTGGTGCGCGGTCAGGGATGCGGGAGGAGGACCGGTTTGATGGTCGCGCCGCTGGCGGCGTCCGCCTCGGCGGCGGTGATCTCGGAGAACGGGTAGGTGCGGATCAGCCGGTCGAACGGGAACCGGTCCTGGCGCCAGAGTTCGATCAGGCGGGGCAGCAGCAGCTGCGGGACGGCGTCGCCTTCGAGGATTCCCATGATGTTCTTCCCGGCTGCCAGCGCGGCCGGGGCGAGGACCAGTTCGCGGGTTGCGGCGCCGACGAGACCGACGGTTCCGGTGGGCCGGAGACTGTCGATCGCCGACGCGATGACCTGCGGGGCCCCGGTGGTGTCGAGGGC
>NZ_JBFUGT010000622.1:0-1398 GCF_056402775.1 Rhodococcus sp. P3_B8 | reverse complement strand
AAGATGTGGTGCACGTACGCCGACGAGGCCGACTACCTGGTGCTGTTCGCGCGGACCGATCCGCACAAGGATCCGGCGAAGCCGCACCGGGGGATCAGCGCGTTCCTGATCGACAAGCAGCGCGGCGGGTTCCCGGAGGGGATCAGTGGGACGAAGATCCGCAAGATCGGGTATTTCGGGTGGAGCACGTGGGAGCTTTCGTTCGACGATTTCCGGGTGCCGGCCACGGCGATGCTCGGTGCGGAGGGTAAGGGTTTCTAYCTGGCGGTGTCCGGTCTGGAGGTGGGGCGGGCGCATACCGCGGCCCGGGCRATCGGTCTGGCGCGGGGTGCGTTGGAGGATTCGATCGCGTATCTGCACACCCGCCGGCAGTTCGGGCACGAGTTGGCCGATTTYCAGCATCTGCGGTTCAAGRTYGCGAAGATGGCCGCCGACATCGAGGCCGCCCGGCAGTTGATGTATTCGGTGGCCACCGATATCGATACCGGCCGGCGGTGTTCGCTGGAGGCGTCGATGTGCAAGYTGGTGGCCACGGAGATGGCCGAGCGGGTGACCAGTGAGGCGGTGCAGATTCACGGCGGCGCCGGGTACACCACCGACTTCCAGGTCGAGCGGCAYTGGCGSGATGCACGGTTGACGAAGATCTTCGAGGGCACCAGCGAGATCCAGATGCGGATCATCTCCGACGAACTCCTGGGAAGAGCGGCCGACTAGGCGAGTTCGGGGTGAGAACGCAGCAAGGTGCGACTGCTTCAGCGGTCGTGTTGCACATTCTGCCGATGCTGTAGAGCCATCTGAATCATGGCGGCGTCCACCGGCTTGTTCGGATCGAACCCTGTCAGCTGATGAAATCGGCTCAGGCGATTGATGACTGTGTTGCGGTGACAATAGAGAAGTTCGGCACTGGTTGTCACCGAACCAGTTTCGAAGTAGACCCACAGCGTCTCTGCCAGCCGCTTACCTTCGTTTGCGGAGACGTTGTCCAGGACCTCGCGGGCCAAGGCGTCCCCGACGTCCCCCATTCTGCGCGCAGCGATTCTGCCCCACGCCCCTCGCAGCGTGACCGTCTCGTCGATACCACTCTCGAACGCTGCGAGGATCTCCCTGGCTATCGCATACGCACGGGGCACCTCGGCCAGGGTGCGGGCGATCGGGGCGACGATACAGGGAACATCATGTAGCCAGCGCGGGGACTGGAGGTCTTGCGTCCGGGGGAGTTCGGCGATCAGGAGGAGTAGATCCTCCCGCTCGTGGAGGGATCGAAGAGCATTGGCGTCTTCGGCAGCGGCCCGGAAGCGGCGGGCGTTGTCGGCAGGAGCGAGCGCTACCTGGAATGCGGAATCACTGCGGACGCCGAGCGCACGGGCAGTCTGCGACAGGAGCTGAGTGTCCTCCCCG
>NZ_JBFUGT010000621.1:0-1407 GCF_056402775.1 Rhodococcus sp. P3_B8 | reverse complement strand
CTCTTGTGCTGCTCGCAACCCGAAACCGACCTCGTTCTCGATCTCTGACAAGCGCGGGTCCGGCTACTCGTCCGCAGTCGTCAACTCGCGATGGACACCGCTTCCGTGGATACGGATGCAGCATCGATCAGAGCTTGCCCCGGTCGACGACTCGCAAGGTGGGGAAGTGCTGCACGCAAGCGCACGGCGTGTTCGGCGTTCGCCACGTGCCAGTCCAGGCGAATCACGTCGATGACGGCGCCGTCATCGGTTCCCATCACGCGGTCGACGTTCAAGCCGGCTGACACTGTGAGCGTGGCAGACTCGGCTATCGCGACCTCGCCGAGCAGCCGAAGTACCACCAGCGAGGCAGCGGCAAGGCCGGCGAGCATGTGCTCGACAGGGTTTGCGCCGGCATCGTGCCCGCCATATCGCGCGGCTTCGTCGATCGTCAACTCGTGCCTGCGCGCGGTGACCGTCGTGCCATGGCTCCCGGGCAGCGCGTGTACGACCAGTCGCTCACGTCGGGAAGAAGTCACCGGACCGCCTCGTAGAAGTCTGCGGCGGTGTGCTCACCCGTGTTCAGTGCGACCGCCAGCCATTCGAGCGCATCCGCACCAATGGCGTGGACGTCGCGTGGATCGGGACCGTACTGGGGGGACAGGTAGTCCGCCGGCAAGTGCTGCGCATCTGTCCGGCTGCTGTCGTGCAGCAGCGACGCCACCGCATCGAGTGCCACAGGATCTCGGCTCCTGACCTTCGCGATTGCCGCTGTCTGTGCGGCGACGATCTTTCGTACCGACGGGTGGTCGACGCTGGTTCTCGCCACGTCGACGGCGACGCCCGCAGTGGGGAATTTCAGGGCGACGCCGAAGAACAGCGAGTCGGTGAGCCCGAGTCGTGACGGTGCGCTGGGGTCGAACAGCGGGTGGAGGGTGTGGACCAGCGCAACTTTCCATCGGCGTTGCCCCCGAAGGGCTTCGACAGCGAACCACCGAGCCCCGCAGACAGCGCTGCCTCGGGATGGTCCGAGTCACCCCCTACACGCCGCCGCCGACCGCGGCGACGCCCTGATCGAGAGATGACCCACGCGCAATGAGCGCCGAATCAATGATCAATTCCGACGACACGCTCCCGCGGATCGTCGATAGCCAAGGAATGAGTAGACAATGACCATTGTGTCCGAACCCACCGCACCGCAGAAGGTCGAGCTGACCGACGAGGAGATCTTCGCCGGCCACATCGGGGGGAAGCTCTCGGTTGAGACCACGACCGCCCTCGATACGCAGCGCGCCCTGTCCATCGCCTACACGCCCGGCGTCGCGCAGGTCTCCCGCGCCATCGCCGCCGACGAAACCCTCGCCGACCGGTACACCTGGACCAGCCGCCTGGTGGTCGTCGTCTCCGACGGCTCCGCGGTACTCGGTC
>NZ_JBFUGT010000620.1:0-1415 GCF_056402775.1 Rhodococcus sp. P3_B8 | reverse complement strand
GAAGTATCCGGTCGCGCTGACTCCTTTGGCGTGATTGCGCCGGAATCCGTCGTGATGCCCGGCGACCTCCTCGAACCGGTCGGTCAGCCGTGCCGGGGTCAGCGCGTCGGCGTCCAGTGTCCCCGCCGCGCAGAGGAACCCGCCGACGTCCACTGCCGCGATGGCGCCCACCGCGGCCAGGCCGAGCAGCGCACTGCGGCGACTGACGGCCGGGCGCGGCGCCTGATCCGGGGGTGTGGTGGCGTCATCCATGGGCGGAGTCGACCGTCACCACGTGCCAGGTTCCCTTGACGCCGTCGCCGCCCGTCTGCCCGGGGGCGGTGTCTTTCGCGAACCGGTACAGCGGGTGGCCGTCGTAGGTGATCTGCTCGGTTCCGTCCGGCCGCGTCGTGGCACCCGCGCGGGCGGCGAGGGTGGCGTCGGGCCGGGGTGCACCGACGAGCGAGGGCGGCCAGATCTCGGCGCACGGGCCGGTGCACCGGATGGTGCCCGGGGTGTCCTCGTCGAATCGGTAAAGCGTGAATCCGTCTCCGTCGGTGAGCACCGTGCCGAGAGCGGTCTCCCGGGTGCCGAGTTCCACCTGCCCCGCGGTGGACGCAGACGGCTGCACCTGGGGCGGAGTGTCGTCGGTGGCGGTGCCGCACGCCGACATCATCGCGATCGTGCCGGCGGCGCCGGCCGCCGCAAKAATCGATTTCTTCAGCATCGTTTCGGGTCTCCATTCGTTCGTTCCGTATGCCGGTTCGTTCGGCGCTGGGGAGTACGGATGGTCGACGATCCGCGTTCACCTGCCGGAGCCGCCTCCGCGCACCCGAGTGGCAGAATTCGAGATGAACGCCGCGCCGCCCGCGTCCGTACTCCTCGGTGGGTGTCGGGCGGGCCGACGCCGTATCCGGTGTTTCGGGAGGTGAGTGGTGCGGCTTCGTATCGTGCGCACACGCGGGGACCAGTCCGAGGGGGGCTTGGATGACGAGACGGTGTTGCGGGCCGCCTACGACGAACACGGGAGGGAACTGTTCGCCCTCGCCTACCGCTCCCTCGGAGACCGGGGTCGCGCGGAGGAGGCGGTACAGGAGACGTTTCTTCGGGCGTGGCGGCGCGACTCGTACTCGAAGAAATGGGGTGGCATGGTGACCACTGACCGCTGCCAGCAGATGCGCACCATGTTGGGGATGTACACGCTCGGTCGCCTCGACGACCGCGAGATGATCACGCTTCGCGCCCACCTGGACGGCTGCCCGGAGTGCCGCACCGAGTTGCGTCTGCTGACGCCGGTCGCGGCTGCCCTGTCGGCGGCGGACCCGGACCGGATCACCGAACCTGCGCCCCGGCCGTCGTCGACGCTGCCCGACGCGATCTTCGGGGCGGTCGACCGCGAACGCGGACGGAAGCGGTACCACCGGATCGCAGTCGCC
>NZ_JBFUGT010000619.1:0-1428 GCF_056402775.1 Rhodococcus sp. P3_B8 | reverse complement strand
CCGGCGGGGCGCCCCTCGTGCTCGCCGCGTTCCGGATCGCGCGCCGCCAGCCCGACGCCGGTTCCGACCCGCGGCCGGACGCCGGGCCGCTGCGCGGAGGACGGATCATCGGACTCCTCGAGCGTGCCGCCGTCGCGGTGGCGATCCTCGCGGCCTGGCCGGAGGGCATCGCCGTCGTCCTGGCGGTCAAGGGACTGGCCCGCTACCCCGAACTGCGCGAACCACACGCGTCGGAACAATTCATCATCGGCACGTTCACCAGCGTGCTCTGGGCGATCGCGGTGTGCGGGACGGGACGCGCCCTCATCACGTAAGCCGTTCCCGGCGGCATCCACCGGTGCAGGACCGTCACCCCAGGGGTGCGCAGAACCAGCCCTCGGGGTGGTGGGATCCCTCCTCGACGCGGACGAGAGTCGTACTCGTCCGCATCGAGGGAGAAAAGTTTCGTGCCTACCGATTTCGTGTCCCACGTCCGCGCCCAGGTCGCCGTCTACGGCGACGACCGGTCTTACACCTACCACCGTGAGATCGGCCGGGAACTCGTCGCCGAGGAAGTGACCYACCGCGACCTGGATCGCGACGCCCGCGCACTGGCGGTGTGGCTGTCGACCCGGCCCGAGGTCGAACATCCGGTGATGCTGCTGTACGTCGACGGAATCGACTTCCTCCGCGCGTTTCTCGGGTGCCTCTACGCCGGGGTGGTCGCCGTCCCCGCGCCCGTCCCGCACGACGCGCGCAGCATGCAGCGCGTCGCCACGATGTTCGATGACGCCGACGTGCGCCTCGTCCTCACCACCGCCGCGGTCGCCGAGCCGCTCGACACCTGGATCCGCGACGCCGGGCTCGCCGCCACGGTCTCCGTCGCCGCCACCGACACCACCGAACCGGGTGATCCCGACAACTGGCGGCTCCCGGACCTGCACGGCGACACCCTGGCGTTCCTCCAGTACACCTCCGGTTCCACCAGCGAGCCGAAGGGCGTGATGGTGACCCACGGGAACCTGCTGCACAACGCCGCGGCCATGACCCTCGCCAACGGTGCGGACGACACGGTGACCGGCGCCGGCTGGCTCCCGCACTTCCACGACATGGGGCTGATCGGGATGCTGCTGCTGCCGCTCTACGTCGGCGGCAATCTCGTGTTCATGTCGCCGATGGCCTTTCTCAAGCGCCCGGTGCGATGGCTGCAGCTGATCGACCGGTACCGCGCCGACATGACCCTCGGCCCGAACTTCGCGTACGACCTCGTCGCCCGCCGGATCTCCGACGACCAACTGGCCGGGCTGGATCTCTCCTCGGTGCGGGTCGCGCTGAACGGGGCCGAACCCATCCGGCCACGCACCCTCGACGCCGTCACCGACCGGCTCGCACCGTACGGCTTCCCGGCGGGCGCGTTCCTGACCGCGTACGGGATGGCCGAGGTGACCC
>NZ_JBFUGT010000618.1:0-1436 GCF_056402775.1 Rhodococcus sp. P3_B8 | reverse complement strand
CCCCCGCCCCGATGCTCGACCAGCAGGTGCTGCGGTCGGCGTACTGGCGTGCCGCCCACGACGGCCTGACCGGCCACGGCATCGATGCGTTGTCGGGCCGACTGGTCCCCGCGGACAGGTTGCTCGAACGCCTGCTGACCCGCATCCGGCCGGAACTCGAGGAGCACGGCGACTACACCGCCGCCCGGGCCGCGGTGACCCGGGTCCTGGCGACCGGCAACGGCGCCGCCCGGCAATGCCGGGCGTTGCGGGCGGGTTCGCTTGCCACCGTGCTCGACCTGCTCACCCACACCACCACCGAAGGATGCTGACCCCGGATCGACACCGCCGAAGTTGCACTGGACCCGGCTGCGACACCCCCGCCCGGGTGCTGAAATACGCGAACCCGGGCATGGCGTAGCCGCGCGATCTCCATCCGTGTCCGCGACGGCCAGTGCCGCACCTTCTCCGGAAAGTAGGGGTGTTGTATCGGCGTGAGTTGGCGGCCACGCGCGGTGCGCGATCCAGTCGTGGCATCGAGGGGCACCGTGGCTGACTGCGCAGACGGCAGTGCCCGGGGCGGACAGCGGCTAACTTGAATGAATGAGCAGCTCCGATGGACCGATCGTTCGGACGCTGATCAGTTACGACAAGCCGAACAAGCCTCCCGGACCGATCCACTTGGCCTTCACCGTGGTCCCAGTACTGATCTTGGTGTGTATCTATTACGACTGGTGGCCCTCTCGCTACGGCAGCGCGGGTTGGGCAGATCCTCTGTTGTTTGGTGCAGCGGCGTTGTTGGTTCTCGCCGTCGTCGGGCTGGTGTGGGCAGTGCGGACCTTGTATGTCATCGGCGCGGACCGGCGGTGGTCATGGTGGATCGTGCCTGCACCGGCGGTCGTACTCGTCGCTGTCGCCACGGTGATGCTCGCGCCACGGTCGTCGTTCGACGACACACGTTCCGAGTTCGAGCAGGTAGCGCGCGAGTTATTGGCCGATCCGGAGCCGCTCCACAGCCAACTTGAGATCGGCCGGTTCGATATCCGCACCGCCATGTCGGGCGATGATGGCGTCGTCTACTTCATCAAGGACGGCGGACTGGGACTGACCGTGAGCAGCGGGTGGGCGTACTCCCCGAACGGTACCCCTGCCGGATTCGACGATTTCACCGCAACTCACATCGGCGGGCCATGGTACGAATTCATTTCGGTCTGGCGGACCTAACCGACCACTCTGTCCCACAGGGGGATCGGCGGATTCTGGCGGTCATCGCAACAGCAGTCGTTCCATCTCTTCGATGGGTGTGCGAAATTCTAGCCGTTTCCGGGGGCGCTCATTGAGTTGCCGTGAGACCCACTCCAGGTCCGCTTTCGAGTGCACACTCAGGTCCGAACCTTTGGGGAAGTACTGACGGAGAATGCCGTTCGTATTCTCGTTGGTCCCGCGCTGCCAGGGTG
>NZ_JBFUGT010000617.1:0-1445 GCF_056402775.1 Rhodococcus sp. P3_B8 | reverse complement strand
GACCGTAGGAGATCCGTTCGTCGCCGTGGATTATCGCGGTGCGGTGTGGTTGACGTTCGGCTCGGCGCTCGACGAGCTCGCCGTAGCGCAGGCCGGTGAATCCTGTCGGTCCTCCCAGACCGGAGTCCGGGGTGGGGGTGGAGGAGGCGTCCATCGAATCTCTCCCGGTCAGATCGGATAGTGGCGGTCGTCGCTGGACACGGTGATCCACCGCAGTTCGGTGAATTCTTCCAGAGCTGCGGACGAGCCGAAACGCCCGAAGCCGCTGGCTTTGACCCCACCGAACGGCATCTGCGCCTCGTCGTGCACGGTGGCGCCGTTGATGTGGCAGATCCCGGACTGAATTCGCTGCGCCAGGGTCAGGCCGCGCCCGACATCACCGGTGAACAGGGCGGCGGAGAGCCCGTAGTCGGAGTCGTTGGCCACCCGCACCGCCTCGTCCGCGCCATCGACCTCGATGATCGGGGCGAGGGGACCGAACGACTCCTCGGAGTAGATGCGGGCGGCCGACGTGACACCGCTGAGCACGGTGGGCGGGTAGTACAGGCCGTCCGCCACACCGCCGGTGACGACGGTGGCGCCGTGCGCGACCGCATCGGCGACCAATGCCTGCACGTGGGCGACGGCGCCCTCGTGCACCAGCGGTCCCAGCTGGGTGCGTGGATCCTCCGGGTCACCGACGACGAGCTTCGCGGCCCGCTCGGCCAGGATCTTGGTGAAGTCGGCGGCGACGGCGCGGTCGACGATCAGCCGCTCCGTCGACATGCAGATCTGGCCCTGGTTCATGAAGGCACCGAACGACGCCGCGGCGGCCGCGGCCTCGAGGTCGGCATCGGCCAGCACGATGAATGGTGCCTTACCGCCGAGTTCGAGAACCGTTCGCGTCAAGTGCTTTCCGGCCTTCTCGGCGATGATGCGTCCCACCGTGGTGGAGCCGGTGAAGTTGACGCACCGCACCGCCTTGTGCGCGATCAGCGCGTCGACCACCTCGGCGGCGTCCTCGGCGGCATTGGTGACCAGATTCGCCGCGCCGGCCGGGATGCCGGCGTCGATGAGGCATTCGATGATGGCGGCGTGGGTCGCCGGGGTCTCCTCCGACGCCTTGAGTACCACGGTGTTGCCGTAGGCCAGCGGCATGGCGATCGCCCGGACACCGAGGATGACCGGTGCGTTCCACGGCGCGATGCCGACCACGACCCCGACCGGCTCCCGCACGGCGAGCGCGGTCAGCCCCGGGACATCGGACGGGATGACCTGGCCGACCGTCGAATACACCTGGGCGGCGGCCTCGCGGAACATCCCGGCCGCGAGGTTGACGTTGAAATGGCACCAGGAGGCGGCGGCGCCCATCTCCTTGCCCATCATCGCCGAGATGGCCTCGCTGCGTTCGTCGAGGAGTGCGGCGGCCCGCTCGAGGACCTTCCGGCGCGCGCCGGGGGGAGTGG
>NZ_JBFUGT010000616.1:0-1446 GCF_056402775.1 Rhodococcus sp. P3_B8 | reverse complement strand
GCCAGCAAATACCCACACCACAACTCACAACCAAACCCGAAGGGCCAGTTGATCATCCGTGATGCGGAGTACCAAAAACATTTGGCACTGACATTCATCGACACACTGTTGAGTTCTCAAAGAACACGCACACACCATCACYWCTGGCACACTCGCCAGCCGCTCCGGGGCAACYKTTCCAKCTTATCCTACCAGCCTYACCGGCGCAAGCCGAGACGCTGATCAGAATCTAACCGGGATGGAAGCACCACCGTACACGACGRTGAACYTCCGATGTACCAGGCGCCTTCGTCCAACCTCGTGTCCCCCGCCTTCCGGCCGGGGTCGGTGTCCGTGTCGCTCTGACCTGGAATAAGTTACGCGAAGGGAAACAAGAACACCAAATCGCCAGGTCAACGCCGCGAAACGCTGGTTCAGGGCACCCAGTACTTGGCGGCCAGCTCCTCGATCACCACATCACCGTCCGACGCCTGCTCCAAAGCCGCGAGGTCGGAATCGATGGAAACCAATCGTGGATCGTCCCCCTCCGCCTCCTGGACCGGGTGGCCCCCGTCCTCGGCCAGCTGGCGCAGCAGCTTCTCGCGCACCCGGTCCTTCAGCGAATCGCTCATATCGAAATCATGACCGCGCGACGGTGGGTTGTCGAGAGTGCACCGAACTCACTCCTCGGTCTCGTCCGGCGCCTTCACGTTGTCGCTCTTGCCGAAGACTCGCAGCGCGGTCGGAATGAGGACGATCAGCGCGCCCAGGATCGCGATCAACGAAAAGACCTGCATTGCCATCTGTGAACCGACTCTCTGTTTCGTGCCCGCGGCGACCAGGTGTCAGGCCGGCGCGAGCCAGCTTCCCCAAGATGTGTTCCTGGTGACGGTAAACGCCGCAACAAAAATGAGCACACCGACCATCACTCGCGGACCGAACACGATGGTGCGATCGCGTTGTCCTCGCCATCGGCGACGTACCCATCCGATCCAGGCGAAGACCATCACCGCCATGAACGGGACGATCAGAACATTGCCGGCCACAGCGGCGCCGATGTCGAGGTTGGTGAGGTCGTGCACCGCCCTCAACCCCCCACAGGCCGGGCACCACCACCCGGTCAGGGCATAGACCGGACAGAAACCGTACGAACCCGGCTGATGCGGATCGCGGAAGTGGAGGATCGCGGCGGCGACAACGGCGCCGGCAACCACAGCGGCGGGTGCACCGAGTGCGCGCAGACCGGCCGCCGGCGTCGTCGGATTTTCGCTGTGGGTGTCCACGTGACCAGTCTTCACGATTCTTCCGGACATCCACATCCGTCACGGCGGACGTGTCCTGTCCCGGAGACGACTCTGGCCCTTCCCGACTGATCGGGAAGGGCCAGAGGACCGCTGAGCTGCCTGAGAGAATCGAACTCTCGACCTTTTCATTACGAGTGAAATGCTCTACCGACTGAGCTAAGGC
>NZ_JBFUGT010000615.1:0-1469 GCF_056402775.1 Rhodococcus sp. P3_B8 | reverse complement strand
GCGGCGCGCTCAGGGGCGGCGCGCTCGCGGCGGCCGCAGCGCTCAGGTGCTGCGCCGAGCGTCGCGGGGCGGGCACCCGGTAGGCGGGCAAATCGAGGGCCGCCGCGATGCTGCGCAGGGCCGAGCCCATCTGCTCGGCGTTGGCGAAGCGGTGCGACGGTTCCCGGTGGGTGGCCTCCGCGACGAGTTCGTCGAACTCGGGCGGGACACCCGCGATGAACGAACCCGGCCGCGGCACGTCCTGATTGATCCGCTGATACGCGACGGACAACGACGTGTCCCCGGTGAACGGTGTCCGCCCGGTGAGAAGTTCGAACAGCAGGACACCGGTGGAGTAGACGTCACTGCGGGTGTCCGCGATACCGGACGTCACCTGCTCCGGCGACAGGTACGCCGCCGTGCCCAGAATCACACTGTTCGACGTGGTGGTCGACGCGGCGGCGGCCCGCACCAGACCGAAATCGGCGATCTTCACCTCACCGCCGTCGGAGATCAGGATGTTCTCGGGTTTGACGTCGCGGTGCACGAGACCGGCCCGGTGGGCGACGGCGAGCGCGTCGAGAACCGGGCCCGCGACCGCGGCCACCGCGTGCGGCGGCATCGGCCCGCGCTCCCGCAGGAGTTCGCGGAGCGTTCCGCCGTCGACGAGTTCCATCACCAGGAACGCGTGCTCGCGGTCGTGTCCCTGGTCGTAGACCGCGACCAGGGAGGGGTGCTTGAGTCGCGCGACCGAGCGGGCCTCGAACTCGAACCGGGTGACGAACGCCGGATCGGCCGCGAACTGCGGATCCATCACCTTGATGGCCACCGGACGGTCGAGACGCGTGTCGAGCCCCCTGTAGACGGTGGACATGCCGCCACGCGCGATCGTGGCATCCACCCGATAGCGCCGGTCGAGCAGCTCGCCGATCAAACGTTGACCTCCATCGTGCACAGTGTCCGTTCCCCCGTCAGTGCGCGCAGCCCGGCCACGCGCCCCTCAATCGTAGCCAGCGACACCGACCGGTAGCGCCACGCCGGAGGCGACCAGATAACGTTAGGGGAGTGAGTGCCATCCCTTACTGTGACGATGTCCTGGACCCTTCCGTCTCGCTCCTCCAGTTGGTGGACGTCGCGAAGAACCTCGGTGTGGCCGTCACCCGCGTGCAGCAGCTTCTGCGCGACCAGCAGTTGATCGCCGTCCGACGCGACGGCGTACTCGGTGTTCCCGAACTCTTCTTCGACGAGACCGGCGAGATCGTCAAATGGCTGCCCGGTCTCGTCGCCGTGCTCCACGACGGCGGATTCAAGGACGAGGAAATCCTGCAGTGGCTGTTCCGCGAGGACGACAGCCTCCCCGGCACGCCCGTCCAGGCCCTGCACGGCGACCTCGCCCGTGAAGTGATCCGCCGCGCTCAGGCGATGGGATTCTGACGGCCGGTCACCACACTCGGCCACGGGCAGGCACCGCGAGCCGGGCGAACTGAGGC
>NZ_JBFUGT010000614.1:0-1503 GCF_056402775.1 Rhodococcus sp. P3_B8 | reverse complement strand
GGGACGGGTCACCCGGGCTGACGTATCAGATTGCAGCTTCGGCTTCGGACACGATCGTGGCGTTCATCTCGCGAAGGCGGTCTGCGTGCTCGTTGGCGTGGTGACCGCAGAAGAGCAACTCTCCTCCGGTCGGAAGAACCGCGCGAACGCGGGCTCCCGCACCGCACCGGTCGCACCGGTCGGCTGCGGTCAACGGGGGGCTGGTCAGTGTTCCGGGCATGACTCCTCCGTACTGGCTTCGACTGATGCCGAGTGCCTGGGGCCTTGGTCCGCCGCGTCGGGGGTGGCGCGGTGGATCTACTCTGTCAGACGTTTGGGGTTTACGCGTTGTTCCCGTCGGCGTTTCTCAGTGTTGCATCACACACGAAACCGGCCGGAAACGCGCCGTCAGGGACGTGACGAGCGCAGATGTGAACAGACCGCGCGGTCCGAGTTCGCTGACAGCTGATTCGTTTTCAGGCGTGACGCTAGTCTCACCGTGTGAAATCCGAAGACCAGCTGGTCCACATCTGCAGCCGCGAGGAATGGCGCACCGCGGAACGTGAAGGCAGTCGAGTGCCCGCGACGTTCGCCGCGGACGGTTTCGTGCACCTCTCGACACCGGCCCAGGTGCATCTACCCGCCAACAGGTTGTTCGCCGGGCGTACGGACCTCGTCCTGCTGAGGCTCGACCCCGCCGCGCTCGGTGCGCCGGTGAAGTGGGAGCCGGGCGTGCCGGCCGATCCGGCGTCGATGCTGTTCCCACACCTGTACGGGACGCTGCCCGTCACGGCGGTTACCGCGGTCGAGGATTACCGCCCCGACGCCGACGGAACGTTCCCAGCCCGGCACTGACGCGAGCCTTGCGCGGTTGGTCACACCGATCGGTCTACCGTGGAGGCATGAACGTTGAAGTGACGCCACTACCGGGTATCGGGGTGCGTAAGGACTTCGAACTCGCCGCCGGTCGCCGCATCGGTGTCATCACCCATCGCGACGGTCGCACCGATCTGATCGTCTCGAAGGCCGACGATCCCGATGCGTGCGCTGCGTCRGTGCCGCTCACCACCGAGGAGGCGGCAGTCCTCAGCAACCTGCTGGGGGCGCCGCAACTGGTGGCGCAGCTGGAGGAGGAGCACCGGGACCTGCCCGGAATCCGCACCAAGCAGCTGTACATCAAGGAGGACTCCCGGTTCGACGGCCGCCCGCTCGGCGACACGGCGATGCGCACACGCACCGGGGTCTCGATCGTCGCGGTCATGCGGGCCGGTCAGGTCTACCCGTCACCGAAGCCCGACTTCCTGCTCACCTCGGGCGACCTCCTGGTCGCCGTCGGAACCACAGACGGACTGGACGCGTCGGCCAAGCTCCTGGCCAACGGCTGACATTCCCGTGAACACCACCACGCTCGCGCTCATCGAACTGGGCGCGGTGTTCTTCGCGCTCGGATTGCTGGGCCGCCTGGCAGCTCAGTTCGGCATGTCGCYGATCCCGTTCTATCTCCTCGGCGGACTCTGCTTCGGC
>NZ_JBFUGT010000613.1:0-1506 GCF_056402775.1 Rhodococcus sp. P3_B8 | reverse complement strand
CCCTGGTACAGGGTGCCGTCGAGGTCGAGCAGCAGGGCGTCGTAGCCGTCGCGCAGAGCCGTCACTGATCGTCTCCGGTCAGCTCGGCCACACGCTCCTCCGCGTCGGTGTCACCCTCGAGATCCGCGGCGGCGGAATTGAGGAACCACTTGAGTCCGTCCTCGATGCGGCCGGCAGCCACCAAGGCGTCCGCATACGCGTAGAACAG
Organism: Rhodococcus sp. P3_B8; assembly: GCF_056402775.1. NCBI lineage: Bacteria > Bacillati > Actinomycetota > Actinomycetes > Mycobacteriales > Nocardiaceae > Rhodococcus > Rhodococcus sp. P3_B8. The sequence goes on along the minus strand of NZ_JBFUGT010000613.1, from coordinate 1,298 downwards.
GCGAGCGGCACCGGGTCCGGTCCGCGAGGCGTCGAGATCGGGGGTCTGCAGCGTGACCACGGCCTGGTCGAACTGACCGAGGTCCATGCGCGCCCCGGCGACCACCATGCGCAGCTCGGCTGCCTCGTCACCGGACAGCGCAGCAGCTTCCTCGCTCCGACCGAGTTCGATCGCACGCTCCGGGCGGCCCAGTCCGCGTTCGCAGTCCGCCATGACCGCGAGCAGTCCGGGACCGCCGGCCATGCGACGAGCGGCGCGCAACTCCGACAGCGCCTCGGCCCATTCGCCGGCGTGGTACGCGGTGATACCCGCGGCCTCACGCACGATGGCAATGCGGCCCGCACGCTGGCGCGCGGCGCGAGCATGCGCGAGCGCAAGTCGCGGATCGTCGTCGACGAGCTTGCCTGCCATCACCAGGTGACGCGCAACCGTGTTCGCGTTTGTCTTGTCCAGGCTCAGCAGGTCGCGGCGTACAGCGGGATCGAGCTCGCCGGCCTCGACGTTCTCGGGCAGATCCGGTTCGTCCGGACGCGCCTGCTGCCGCTGCGGACGGTCACCTTCACGTCCGCGAGGCGCGAAGCCGCCCTCGCCGCCACGACGGGGTCCACCACCGCGACGGTCGCCACCGGCGCCGCCACGATTGTCGCGCGAATCGCGACGAGGACCACCGGTCGAGCCACCCCGACCCGAACCGCCGGCGCCGCCGGACGCACCGCCCCGATTGCTGTTGGAGGCACCGCCCCGATTGCTGTTGGAGGCACCGCCTCCGCGGAAGGATCGACGTCCGTCGTCACTCTCCGACACAGTCATTCCTTTCACACAAACCACGAAAGGGGACCCAGTATATTGGGTCCCCTTTCGGTAACGGATGTTCGGCGGTGTCCTACTCTCCCACACCCTGTCGGGTGCAGTACCATCGGCGCTGGAGGGCTTAGCTTCCGGGTTCGGAATGGGACCGGGCGTTTCCCCTCCGCTATGGCCGCCGTAACTCTATGAAACTGTCACACGGAACATCAGCGAAGACACACACAACAAACAGTGTTGKTGGTGGTGTTCTTCTTTCTTCTGTTCTGAAACGTGTGTGTTGTTTCAGATACTGCACAGTGGACGCGTAGCTTCTTTGTGGTAAGTCCTCGGCCTATTAGTACCAGTCACCTGCATCCGTTACCGGACTTCCAGTTCTGGCCTATCAACCCGGTGGTCTGCCGGGGGCCTTACCCCCTCGAGGGGGTGAGAAACCTCATCTTGGAACAGGCTTCCCGCTTAGATGCTTTCAGCGGTTATCCCTTCCGAACGTA
>NZ_JBFUGT010000612.1:0-1507 GCF_056402775.1 Rhodococcus sp. P3_B8 | reverse complement strand
GCGCTCCCCGCCAGCAGACTCCCGGCGCTCCCCGCCCGCCGGGCCCCGGAGCTCCGCGCCCGTGAGTGCCTGACGAGTCCTGGGACTCGTTAACCGCGCACAGGCGCGCAGCGCCTTGCTACCGTCACCGGTATGTCGACGCCCCCCAGTTCCGCCCGACCCGTTGCCCTCGTCACCGGCCCGACGTCGGGGCTCGGTGCCGGTTTCGCGAGGAAGTTCGCGTCTCTCGGTTACGACCTCGTGCTCGTCGCGCGTGACGAAACCCGCTTGCAGGCCCTCGCCGACGAGATGAAGGCGTTGTTCGACACCGAGTCCGAGATCCTGCAGGCCGATCTGGCCACGGCGTCCGGGCGTGAGGAAGTGGCGCAGCGCCTCGGGAAGGGTGTCGAGGTGCTGGTCAACAACGCCGGATTCGGCACGTCGGGCGAATTCTGGACGGCGACGCCGGATTTGTTGCAGTCCCAGCTGGACGTGAACGTCACCGCCGTCATGCAGCTGACCCGCGCGGCGTTGCCCACCATGATCGCGTCGGCGAACGGCACCGTCATCAACGTGGCGAGCGTCGCCGGCCTGCTGTCCGGGCGGGGATCGACCTATTCGGCGAGCAAGGCGTACGTGATCTCGTTCTCCGAGGGGCTGGCGAACGGGCTGGGCGGCACGGGTGTGCGGATTCAGGCGCTGTGCCCGGGATTCATTCGCACCGAGTTCCACGAGCGCGCGGGCATCGAGATGAGTTCGATTCCGAAGCCGATGTGGCTGAGCGTCGACCAGGTGGTCGCGGCGTCGCTGGCCGACCTCGAGGACGGCAAGGTCGTGAGCATTCCCGGCCTCCAGTACAAGGTGCTGACCACTGCCGGTCGACTCGTCCCGAAGAGTCTGGTCCGGCGGCTGACCAACGTGTTCGGCCGGGGGCGTGCCCGCACATAGAGGTGGGTAGGGTTTTGGGCATGAGTGATCGCGAGGATCTGGCCGCGTTGGTGCGTGAGCTGGCTGTTGTGCACGGCAAGGTGACGTTGTCTTCGGGCAAGGAAGCCGACTACTACGTGGACCTTCGCCGCGCCACGCTGCATCACGAGGCTGGCCCGCTGATCGGGAAGCTGCTGCGTGAACTGGTGGCGGACTGGGATTTCGACGCCGTCGGCGGACTGACGATGGGCGCCGACCCGGTGGCGATGGCCGTGATGCACGCCCCGGGCAGGCCGATCGATTCGTTCGTGGTGCGCAAGGCCGCGAAGGCGCACGGCATGCAGCGGCAGATCGAGGGGCCGGACGTCGTCGGCAAGCGTGTCCTCGTCGTCGAGGACACCACGACCACGGGCAACTCTCCGCTCACCGCGGTGAAGGCGTTGCGCGACGTCGGGGCGATCGTGGTCGGTGTCGCGACCGTCGTCGACCGCGCGACCGGTGCCGACGAGGTGATCGCGGCCGAGGGTCTCGAGTACCGTTCGCTCCTCGGCCTCCCCGACCTGAACCTCTGACCGCACATGTGAGTGGCGAAGTGTGCCGG
>NZ_JBFUGT010000611.1:0-1515 GCF_056402775.1 Rhodococcus sp. P3_B8 | reverse complement strand
GGCTGGGAGGTCGCCGAGGGCCCGGAGGTGGAGACCGAGCACTTCAACTTCGATGCCCTCAACTTCCTGCCCGATCACCCCGCGCGGACGATGCAGGACACGTTCCACATCGCACCGGAGGGCTCGCGCCAGGTGCTCCGCACGCACACGTCGCCGGTACAGGTGCGGACCATGCTCTCGCGCGAGGTGCCGATCTACGTGGTGTGCCCCGGGCGGACGTTCCGCACCGACGAACTCGACGCAACCCACACCCCGGTCTTCTCTCAGGTGGAGGGTCTCGCCGTCGACAAGGGCCTCACCATGGCCCACCTGCGCGGCACGCTCGACGCGTTCGCCCGCGCACTGTTCGGTCCCGAGACCCGCACCCGGATGCGCCCGAACTACTTCCCGTTCACGGAACCGTCCGCCGAGGTGGACGTCTGGTTCCCGAACAAGAAGGGTGGCGCAGGCTGGGTCGAGTGGGGCGGCTGCGGAATGGTCAACCCGAATGTGCTGCGCGCCTCCGGCATCGACCCCGACGTGTACACCGGGTTCGCGTTCGGCATGGGGCTCGAGCGCACACTCCAGTTCCGGAACGGGATCCCGGACATGCGCGACATCGTCGAGGGCGACGTGCGGTTCACGCTGCCCTTCGGTGTCCAGGGCTGACTTCGCGTCACCCGAATCCCGCCCACCACAGTCACGACATCTTCACGAACGAGAGAGCTGAGCAGACGTGCGAGTAGCGCAATCCTGGCTGACCGAGATCCTGCAGCGTGCCACCCCGGACTGGGACGTCACCGCCGAGGAACTCGACGCAGGTTTCGTCCGGGTCGGGCTCGAGGTCGAGGAAGTCGACCGGCTCGAGCCCGTCGACGGCCCCCTCGTGGTCGGCAAGGTTCTCGAGATCACCGAGCTCACCGAGTTCAAGAAGCCGATCCGCTTCTGCAAGGTGGATGTGGGGGCGGCCGAGCCGCAGGGCATCGTGTGCGGCGCCCGGAACTTCGCCGTAGGCGACCTCGTGGTGGTCGCACTCCCCGGCGCAGTCCTTCCCGGTGGTTTCGCCATCGCGTCCCGCAAGACGTACGGGCAGGTCTCCGACGGGATGATCTGTTCGGTGGCCGAACTCGGCATCGGCAAGGACCATTCGGGCATCCTCGTCCTCGAGCCGGGCACCGCGCTCCCCGGCGCGGACGCCAACGAGTTGATGGGCCTGCACGACACGGTCATCGAACTCAACATCACCCCGGACCGAGGCTACTGCTTCTCCGTCCGCGGGCTCACCCGTGAACTGGCGTGCGGGTTCGACCTCGACTTCGCCGACCCGGCGTCGGTGGCGCCGTACCCGGCGGAGGGGGAGGCCTGGCCGATCCGCGTCGAGCCGGAGTCGAAGGCGACGCGTTTCGCCGCCCGCCGGGTGACGGGTATCGATCCGAAGGCGGTCAGCCCGTGGTGGCTGCAGCGCCGCCTGCTGCTGTCGGGGGTCCGCCCGATCTCGCCGGCCGTCGACGTCACCAATTACGTTCTGCTCGAACT
>NZ_JBFUGT010000610.1:0-1534 GCF_056402775.1 Rhodococcus sp. P3_B8 | reverse complement strand
CAGGATCACCTGGGCGATCACGGACGCGACCCACGCGAAGCGACGGCCCCGTCGGAGGCCGTCGCTGAGGGTGAGGAGGAACAGGGACGGCATCAGACTCAGCAGGGTCGGCCCGACCCCGGACAGGCGCAGTTCGAGCAGCCCGCGCCGGCATTCGGGGTCCGACGCCGACACCTCGCACAGGTCGCGCACCTCGCCGGCCGTGTAGGGGATGCCGCGGAACAGGTCGCGGAGCACGGCGAGCGGTCCGACCGCCTCCGCGGACAGCGCCGCGATCATCGGGCCGATCGCACTGGCCGCCACGATGATCGCGACCAGCACCCGGCCCTCACGCTGGGTGCCCGCGATCCGTTCGCCGCGGGCGGAGCGGCCGACGATCCAGCGGCCGATCACCAGCCCGACCACGGCCGCGGCGAGCCGGACCACGTCCTGCAGCGACCCACTGAACAGTGCCAGGGTGATGGTGAACACGAGGACGCCGACGCGGATCCGCCGACGCCACAGGGTGCCCATGTTCGAACTGGCGACCATCGCGGCACCGACGATCCACGTGCTCGGGCCGACGGCCATGCCCACGTGCAGCCGGAAACCCCAGTTCGCGTCGACGACCTTCGCGACGGCGGCCACCGACAGTGCGAGCAGCCCGCCGAGCACCTGGGTGGCGACCGCGGCCAGCGCGAACCGCGCCGACCCCATGCGACGTTCCAGCGGTGCGGCCGCCACGAGGACGAGGACGGTCGTCGACAAGTACGCCAGGACGTCGTCGCCCCACAGCCCGGCCGTGAACAGGGTCCACACCCACCCGTTCTGGAACGCCCGGATCCCGATCGCGACGTGCTGGGACAGGTCGTGGGAGGGGCCGCTGATCACACTGGACGTGGCGATCGCGAGGATCCAGATCACCACCAGCAGCGCAATGCTGACCGGTGCACCCCGCACCCCGCCCCAGACCCGTTCCGCTGCCCGCCCGGTCTGACCCTTGACCCTGGCCGCCGCATCGTGCCCGGTCGCCGCGCTGTCGTCGGTCTTCATCCGCCAGGTCCCCACTCTCCGCGATGTCGAGAACGAACGCTTGCCCGGCGGGTCGGCCGCTGCCAACCCGACCGTAATCCACCCCTTCGAAGTATGGCCAATACCACACGCCGTGACGCAGTTTTACTACTACCAGTAGTACGTATCTGCGTCGTCGTATCCGTAGAATCGGTTTATGGCTGGACTCGGCGAACTCGAACGCGCAGTGATGGATCACCTGTGGTCCACTTCGGAACCGCAGACGGTACGGCAGGTACACGAGGCACTGGCGGCACGCCGTGAACTCGCGTACACGACTGTCATGACAGTGCTCCAGCGACTGGCGAAGAAGCACCTCGTTATTCAGCAGCGCGACGACCGCGCCCACCGGTACCTGCCGGTGCACCAGCGTGAGGAGCTCGTCGCGAGCCTCATGGTGGACGCACTGCAGCAGGCCGACAAGTCCGGCAGCCGCGCCGCCGCACTCGTGCACTTCGTCGGCCAGGTCGGCGCCGACGAGGCC
>NZ_JBFUGT010000609.1:0-1541 GCF_056402775.1 Rhodococcus sp. P3_B8 | reverse complement strand
GTTGGGGTGCAGGCATTCCCTGGCTGGCGGCGGCTGCGTTCCCCATTGCCAGCGGATTGTGTCTGCGGACCGTGCTGGCCAGATTGCAGTGAGCTCGATTCCGTCGTGTTGCTTCGACGGATTAGTCCCTCGGCTGCGCCCCGCGACATGCTGACCCTTCTCGTCGCCGCCGGATGCGGCAGCGACGATTCGTCGCAGGACGTGTCTGCCACCGTCCAGGGGGTGTTCACCTATGGCGAGCAATGATGCGGGCCTTGGGACCTCCACGAACTGCCGGGCCGGTAATCACGCGTAAGTGGGAACTCCAATCACACCTGATTCCGATTTTGCTGCGGTCGCGCACTTCAGGGGAGGATCTACCCACCTACGCCGGCGAGGAGCCGTTAGGCCGCTGCCGGTTTGTGGGGTGACTGCTGCAAAAAGACGTTTACGCAGCGTCTCCTGTCCGCTACCGGCTCTGGGGCACCTTTCTAGTCGTGGTCGCCAGTCGCTGCATGCACCGGTGCCGAATTCGCAGGATCGTGGACGGGTCGACCGACCGGGCCGCGGGGGTGTCCAGCAAGTGCAGAACCCGGCGGTAGTACTCGTCGAGACTGATGCCGAAGGTCGGTAGTACGTGCTCGTCGCCACCGTCGTAGGGCGCCCATGTCACGGCGAATGTGAGGATCTCTGTCTGGTAGCCGATCATGTCGATGTCCGTTCTGGTGGGGCTGCCCCGCCCAGCACTTGCTGTGGCCGGCGCTCAGAGGTGTCCTTCCACGAATTGTGCGATGCCGTTGCCGAAGGACCAGTCGTCGCGTGTGTTTTCGAGTACCGATACGATCAGATCGGTTGGCACCAAACCAGTCTCGGCGTGCAGGTGATCGGCCAGGGCCCGATACATGGCCTTCTTCTGCTCCTGGCTGCGGCCCTGTTGAGCCACCTGCACGACCACGATGTCGTCGGTTCGCTCGAACCCCAACCCCGTGTCCTCGGCGATGATCTGCCCCGGCTTGTGCTCGGAGATGATCTGGTAGCGGTCTCGGTCCGGTGCGGCGAAGTGCTCGAGCATCACGCCCTGCACTACATCCGCGAGGTGACGAAGCTGCTCAGGAGTACGCCTGTTCTCGATGACGTGGATGTGAACGAGAGGCATGACGTGCTCCTTGATGGTGTGATGTGTGATCGTGCGGGTGGGGCCTGTGCGGGGTGCGGTCCGAGATCCGCACCCCGCACAGGTGATTGGTGGGCTCTCCGTCTACGAAAGCCTCATGGAAAGGGGCTAGTTGTTCTGGGGGAAGCCGAGGTTGAGTCCGCCGTGGCTGGGGTCGAGCCAGCGGGTGGTGACGACCTTGCCGCGGGTGAAGAAGTGGACGCCTTCGGTGCCGTGGGCGTGGGTGTCGCCGAAGAGGGAGTTCTTCCAGCCCCCGAAGCTGTAGTACGCCATGGGGACGGGGATGGGGACGTTGATGCCGACCATGCCGACCTCGACCTCGTTCTGGAACCGTCGGGCGGCGCCGCCGTCGTTGGTGAAGATGGCGGTGCCGTTGCCGAACTGGCTC
>NZ_JBFUGT010000608.1:0-1574 GCF_056402775.1 Rhodococcus sp. P3_B8 | reverse complement strand
CCTTCATCTTCTTCCGTCGTCGGTATTTGACTCGGACCGTGACGGAACACCCTGTTTTAACGAACTCGCGGGGTCGCCAACGCTCGCAGCAACCGTCGTCACCACAACCAGCACAGTTCCTTTCCATAGCCGATCACCACATAACCAGCGCATAGGAGACGGTGTGGTCGCTGCTCAACTACGCAGGTGTGCGTTGAGCCGAGCGGCCTGTCGCGTGAGGTGGTCCCGTTCGGGGAGGTTGGGCGCCGACCGGGCTGCTTCGGCGTAGAGCCGTGCTGCGGTGGCCGGGTCCCCGTCACGCTCGTGTAGGTACGCCGCGGCCGCGGAGTGCCGGGGCAGAGCGGGGTCGAGCCCCGACAGGGCGGCCAGGCCCGCCCTCGGGCCATCTGCCTCGCCGACGGCGACGGCCCGGTTGAGGCGGGCCACCGGGCTGTCGGTGAGGCGCACCAGTTCGTCGTACCACTCGACGATCTGCACCCAGTCGGTCTCCGCGGACGTCCGGGCGTCGGCGTGGAGCGCAGCAATGGCGGCCTGGGCCTGGAACTCGCCCAGTCGGTCGCGGGCGAGGGCCGACTGGAGTACGACGACGCCCTCGGCGATCAGGCGGGTGTCCCACAGACTGCGGTCCTGCTCGGCAAGAGGCACGAGGCTGCCGTCGGTGCGGGTCCGCGCCGGGCGCCGTGCGTGGTGGAGCAGCATGAGCGCGAGCAGGCCCGCGACCTCCTCGTGGTTGGTCTTGGCCGCCAGCTGGCGAGTAAGCCGGATAGCCTCGGCGGCGAGATCGATACTGCCGCCATAGCCCTCGTTGTAGACCAGGTAGAGCACGCGCAACACCGTCGCGACGTCACCGGGCTGGTTGAACCGCACGTCCGAGACGGTCCGCTTGGCCCTGCTGATCCGCTGGGCCATCGTCGACTCGGGCACGAGGTAGGCCTGCGCGATCTGACGCGTGGTCAGGCCGCTGACCGCGCGCAGCGTCAGCGCGACGGCCGAAGCGGGTGTCAGCGACGGGTGCGCGCACAGGAAGTACAGCTGGAGTGTGTCGTCCACCGCCTCGCCCGGGCCGGGGGAGGGCTCGGCGTCGACACGTACCTCGCGGTGCCGCCGCGAGGAATCCGCGCGCGTGGCGTCGAGAAACTTGCGCCAGGCCACGGTGACCAGCCAACCCTTGGGGTCGCGCGGCGGGTCGTCCGGCCACGCACGCACGGCCTCGATCAGAGCGTCCTGCACGGCGTCCTCGGCCGCCGCGAAGTCTGCTCCGCGACGAACGAGGACGCCGATCACGGTGGGGGTGAGGGTCCGCAGAAGGGCGTCGTCCACCGTGCGTCACTCCGTGACGGTCGGGTGCGCGGCCAGGAACGGACGCACCTCGAGCCATTCGTGGATCGGTTTCCCATCCGCACCCGGGGCCGCGGACAGCTCGCCGGCCAGTTCGAGTGCCCGCTCGTGGGTCTCGACGTCGATCACCATCCAGCCGGCGATCAGGTCCTTGGTCTCCGCGAACGGGCCGTCGGTGATCGGCGGTCGCCCCTCGCCGTCGTAGCGGACGAACGTGCCCTCCGGGGAGAGTGCCT
>NZ_JBFUGT010000607.1:0-1580 GCF_056402775.1 Rhodococcus sp. P3_B8 | reverse complement strand
CCGGACGTGCTGGCGAAGGTCTCCCGTGGGCTGGGTGAGGCGATGGTCGGGATCAACGTCGACGACATCCCCGTCCCGCACCGGCTCGCCGAACGCGGCTGGTGATCTCCGCGATCGATCGGTGATCGATCGCGGCGCTCCCGGCGCCGCACTACTTCCGTTCGCACCGCACGAGGCCCCGACCCGGGCCTCGTGCGGTGCGGTGCGCCGGTGCCCGGGACCCGTGTGAGAGTGTCAGCGGACGAGCATCGGAAGGGGCCGTGGATGGCGACGATCGAAGAGATCCTGGAAGTGGAACGCCTCGAGGAGAACATCTTCCGAGGCATAGCGACCGAGACCATGCTTCCCCGCACGTTCGGTGGGCAGGTGGCCGGTCAGGCGCTGGTGGCGGCGGTCCGCACCGTAGACCCCCGTTTCATGGTGCATTCGCTGCACGGCTACTTCCTGCGTCCCGGAAACCCCACGATGCCGATCGTGTACCTGGTGGACCGCATCCGGGACGGTCGGTCGTTCGTCACCCGGCGGGTCAGTGCCGTCCAGGACGGTCAGGCGATCTTCACGATGTCGGCGTCGTTCCAGGTCGAGGACGAGGGCATCGAGCACCAGGACGAGATGCCCGTGGTCCCGCCGCCCGATACGCTGCCGTTCGCCAGTGACTCCGACGACCCGGAGATCGCCTGGCTCGCCCGGGAGTGGTCCGACTGGGACATCCGGATGGTCGGCCACGGCGAGGTCGACCGTCGGCGCGGTGCGGCCGCTCAGCAGCAGGCGTGGTTCCGGTCCCGCAAGACGCTGCCCGACGACCCCGTCTTCCACGTCTGCGCACTGGCCTACATGAGCGACATGACGCTGATCGGTTCCGCCATGACCTCGCACCCCGGTGTCGAGATCAACGGTGCCTCACTCGATCACGCGCTGTGGTTCCTGCGCCCGTTCCGGGCCGACGAGTGGCTGCTGTACGACCAGACGTCACCGTCCGCCGGATTCGGACGGGCGCTCGCGCAGGGCCGGATCTTCGACCGGAAGGGCAACCTGGTCGCGGCCGTCGTGCAGGAAGGGCTGACCCGGTTCCTGCGCACGACGTGAGCGGCCTCAGCGGCCCGCCCGGACTGCGGGCCTCGGCGGATGGTCGTACCGCACCAGCAGGTCGGGTTCGTCCGTGACGTCGGCAGCACGGCGCAGCAGTGCGGGGACGGTCCATTGTTGATCGGCCGGGGTTCGGCGCATCAGGGCGCCTTCGCCCAGATGGAGTTGCACGGTGACGTCGAAGTCGAGATCCCGGCCCAGCAGCATCGGGCCCGCGACGAGAAGCACCTGACCGTCGGCCGCGGGAACGCGGGCGCAGCGGGCGGAGCGATCCTCGGCCTCGTCCCACAGGCGCGGCAACCACCGGCGGTCGGTGCGGACCGACCGCACCACCTCCCGGTTCAGGGCGTCGTAGTCGAACCAGAGGGTGCGGTAGCTGAGTTCGTCGTCGCGCCCGTGCTCGAACCGCAGGGAGGCGGGCCGGACGTAGTCGTGGAGCGACACGACGTCACACGGGCGGCCCCGCTCCCGCAGCGAGGCGCACACCGCGTCCG
>NZ_JBFUGT010000606.1:0-1585 GCF_056402775.1 Rhodococcus sp. P3_B8 | reverse complement strand
TGTCAAGGGCGGTGGCGCCTACTTCCCGGGAGGAAACGCCGGGCGTCGGGCCCTCGGACGTGCTGCCGACGTCTCACCGGGCCGACCCGCCCGTCGGCTGGATCCGCTCGATGGTCGCGAACCAGGCCGGTGCGCCGTTGTCGTGGAATCTCGTCTCGATCCGATCCGGTTCGATGGCGGCGACCTTCCATCCATCGCCGGGGTCGAACGCCGCTCTCAGCTCCTCCCGGCTGACGGGGTGCGGGCCGGTATCGGGACCAGCGTCGCTGAAGCACAACACATACACGGTTCCGCCGGGTTCGGTCACCGACGCCACACTCGCCACGTAGCGTGGTCGCTCGGCGGCGTCGAACGTGTGGAACAGTCCGCAGTCCAGCACGGTGTCGAACCGGCGCCCCATTCTGTCCAACTGGACCGCGTCGGCCAGCGCGAACTCGACCTCGATCCGACGGTCGTGGGCCTTCTCCCTGGCGATCGCCAGTGCCGTCTCGGCCACGTCGACGCCCAGAACCTGGAATCCCAGGGAGGCGACGTGAAGAGCGTTCTCGCCGGTGCCGCATCCCGCATCGAGCACCGCTCCGGCGAATCCGCCTTCGGATGCCACCCGCACGACCGCCGGCTGCGGCCGGCCGACATCCCACGGCGCAGGGCCCTCGTGGTACGACGCATCCCAGGGCCGTCCTGTCATGCGTTCGTGGCTGGTTGGCTGCCGACCGATGAACGGATCGTCGGCGAGGGGACCTGATCGCTCCGACACTTCGACGCCTCCCTGAAACGGATCGTGCCACCTCATCTTGGCACGGCACTGCGCGGTTCTCGACCCTCGACACCGCGACTGCTTGCCTCACCGACACGGTTAGATTGTTCGAATGTCTTAACATACAATCCAGATATGAGCACAACTATCGGAATCGTCGGGTACGGGCTGGGCGGCCGCTACTTCCATGCGCCGTTCGTCGAAGCGGCAGAGAGAATCGCACTGGGCGGCATCGTGACCCGCTCCGCCGCACGGGTCACCCAGGCTGCCGCCGACTTCCCCGGAGTGCCGGTGTTCTCGAGCCTCGGCGAACTCATCGACTCCGGCGTCGATGCCGTCACGATCACCACGCCACCGCAGACGCGGCGCGAACTCGTACTCGAGGCAATCGGGCGTGGTGTGCACGTGATCGCGGACAAGCCGTTCGCGCCGGATGTCGAGACGGCCCGCGAGCTGGTAGCAGCCGCAGAGGACGCCGGCGTGCTGCTCAGCGTCTATCACAACCGTCGATACGACGCCGACATCCGTACCCTGAAGTCGGTGTTGCCGCGACTCGGCGACATCTGGCGTGTCGAGTCCCATTTCGACCTGGACGGTGCCGGCACACTCGAAGCAGGCCCGACCGGTGGGTTGCTGCGCGACATCGGCGCACACGTCGTCGACCAGATGCTGTGGTTGTTCGGGCCGGCGGAGCGGGTCGACGCCCACCTCGATTACGTCGATCGGCCGGAGGGGCGCACCGACGCCGGCTTCGTCGTCAACATCGCTCACTGCAGCGGGGTCTATTCGAGCGTCTCGTCGAGGAAGGTCAACCATCTCGAGGGGCGG
>NZ_JBFUGT010000605.1:0-1597 GCF_056402775.1 Rhodococcus sp. P3_B8 | reverse complement strand
ACGTGGGGATCATCGCGTCGAGACCGATAGCCTCGATGGGCCGCAGCACCGCTCTATTGCCCGCCAGCGCCCAGGTAATGTGCTGCCGCTTGGCCGATTCCGCAAACTCGGACAGTATCGACAATCCCGAGGTTCCGACGAAGTCGACTGCAGTCATGTCGACGATGATGCGTGAGGAGGAGCCCCCGTCGGCCAGGTGCGCGAGGGCAAGCGCGAAGGAAGGGGCGGCGAGCACGTCGATGTCGCCGGAGATTTGCCCCACCGTGGCGTCGGCGTCCGGCGCGAATTCGACGGCCATCCCCAGTCCACGGTCGCTGGTGAGCATCTCCCGGGTGCGGTGGCCGGTGGCCCGCGCGGTGGGGGGTGTGACTCGGAACGACGTGTGTAATAGCTTCATGACCCTCCGATCGCGTGCACTCTATGGGAGTCCGTGCGCCGTGGGCCGAACGGAGCGCAGCGGCACCGAGTCCGCAGTGGGAGTGCACACAATATCTGTCCACCGCGCACTGCTGCGGCCTCCGGACAATCTGCGGCTGTGTTCTCAACCACGCGCGATCTACATTACGTCTACACCAGATCGGCATCAACCGATTGCCAACGTGGTCGAACGGTGAGGGCGCGTCAGTCGAACTTCGAATTGTGATGCGTGATGACTTCCCGTGCGACGCCGCTGAGCTTGATGTTCATGTCCTGCGACGTCTTGCGCAGCAGGTCGAAAGCCCTACCTTCGGAGATGTCGTGGAAGGCCATCAACAGTCCGATCGCTTTTCCGATCTCGCGGTTGCTGGCCAGGCCCTCACGCAGAGTCTGCGCTTCCTGGTGTTCGTGGAGCGCTGTCAGCGTCACCGCCGCGAACGCCGTGATCAGGATCGCCTGATCGATCGATTTGTCGGTGAATTCTCCGGGGTTGTCCGAGAACAGATTGAGTGCGCCGACCTTGCGTCCGCGGATCATGAGCCGGAAGCCGGCAGCGCCCCGGACCGGGGTTTCGGCAATGGCCCGACGGGCAAGGCGCGGCCACTGCGTCGAACGGGCGAGCTCGCTCTCGACCTGCGGTGCGTCGTTCTCGATCGCATCGAGGCAGGGCCCTTCCTGCTCGGCTCGTTCGAGCGCGTCGACCTGGGCTGCGATGTCATCGCTCGCGGCCACGGTGACGTGACGATCGTTCTCCTTCAGCATGAGGCTGGCGTGGGCACACCCGGGAACCAAAGTGGCAGCCGCATCGCAGATGGCCTGGTAGACCTGAGCGAAGTCGTCGCCGTTGTAGACCATCTCGGCCAGCTTCGCGAAGACGGCACTGGGTCCGTCGCCTCCGGTACGCGTCATCTCCGAAGGATCATTCGGCATTATTCGCCTCCCGAAGTGCACTAACGCGGCGTGAACCGGCGTCGCAATTCTCGCGACGTCCGATCAATTCTGCCAGAACGGCAACGACCACGAGGGGGCCGAGGGGGCCGGCATCGCACGTGGGGGAGTCGTTGCCCGGGTATTGCCATGCGTGCGGCAGCTAGCTAGGCTCGAATATGTATTCGAACGACCTTGGGGGAGGTTGGTTGTGGGGGCATTACTTCTCGAGGAATTGCGCGCATTCACGGCG
>NZ_JBFUGT010000604.1:0-1603 GCF_056402775.1 Rhodococcus sp. P3_B8 | reverse complement strand
ATTCTGGACAGACACACCTTATTGACGTTGACGGCGGACACCGACATCGGAAGGCCGGCTGCGGTCGCGGCCCGGCGAGCCGGTATCTGACCGGTCCCGGCGGTGAGAACTTGCCGCATGACGACGTAATCAATGTCCGCAGCGGCTACTCCGGTGCGCTCGAGCACCGCCTTGATGGCCAGAGCTCGGAGGTCGGCGCCGCTGAAATTTTGGAGCGAGCCCATGAACCGGCCGACCGGCGTCCGTGCTCCGCCGACGATGACCGACTGATTCGGTTGGCTGGCATGGTTCTCCCTCTGTTCGACATTATCAGGGTGGCTTCATCGCATAGGTTGCCTGTCGGGACCAGCGGGGACGAACCGGCTGTCCGCGTGGATCACGCTCCGTCGTCTGAGGACAGTGTCATATAGTTAAACTATGCTATCAATGTTTTAATGTATGGAGCGGTATCTACCCGTCCGATTGACGGTGCCGGGTCGCCATCGCCCGGAGGGCGTTCGGTAGCAGATCAGCCCTAGAATCGCCGGGGCGAGTAGTTGCCTGACCGTGCTCGACGGGTACCGGAGGAGCGAGTGACACCGTGACGCTCACAGTGCGTCGACTGACCCAACACAGCGACCTGGGGTTGTCACTCGTGGCAGGCCGAGAGGGTGCCGATCGTGTGATCGATTGGGCACATCCCATCGAACTCGCCGATCCGACGCCGTGGATCTCCGGTGGGGAGCTGGTCATGACGACCGGCCTGAAGATCGGCCCCACAGCAGAGGAGCAATTTAACTACGTGGCCCGACTGGTGCAAGCCGGTACCGTCGCCCTGGCATTCGACACCGGCACGACCTTCGAGCGGGTACCCGATGGCGTCCTGACCGCCGGCGACGCCTTCGGCCTGCCGATCCTCGCGGTACCGGCCTCGACACCGTTCATCGCCATCACCCGGGCGGTGATCGACGAGTTGACCGCCGATCAACTTCGCGGCGTTCAACGGGTGGTCGACCACCAGGAGAAGCTCGCCCGCGCGACGCTGCGCGGTGGCATACCCGCGGTCATCTCGATGCTCGGTCGGGTCCTGTCCTCGACCGTTGCCGTCATCGACTCCGACAGTCAGGTCCTGGCCGTGCACGGTGCGGATTCGGTGCGGGTAATCCGTCACGCCCGGGAGGTGGCCAGTACGGCGCGGTCGACGCCGGGCCGGAGGCGTCCGACGAGCAAGGTCGTCGCCGACGATCACGGATACTGCACGGTGCAGACCGTCTCGGCCGCACAGGATCTCCACGGCTACCTCGCTGTCAGCTCCGATGACCTCCTGTCTGCGTCCGACCGACTGCTCGTCGCCCATGCGGTGTCCTTGGTATCGATCGAATTGGGCAAGCCCGCCAAGGTCGTCGATGCCGAACAGCGACTCCGGGCGGCTGTGACCCGAGCTCTGCTCGATCTCGGCGGCGACCTCGATGTCAGCTTGCTCCGATACTTCGGGTTCGACACAGACTCACAGGTGGTCGCGCTCATACTGACCAACGTCGGCCCGCTGCTCGCTGCCGAACGGCAAATAGCCGCGGCACTGACCGGGCAGTCCACGCCGTACCTGATGGTGCCGACCGAGAAC
>NZ_JBFUGT010000603.1:0-1606 GCF_056402775.1 Rhodococcus sp. P3_B8 | reverse complement strand
GTGTCTCGGTCGGCCGGTCGCCGATCCGGCATCGACGCCCGGCACCCACGTTACAAAGAGACCTACCCAATTTCGGTTGGCCGTGTCCCTATCAGCGGTCCGTCGACGCCACCACACCCGGCGACACCACCCCCCGGATCATGCGAGAGACAGGGGCAAGGAGTCATACCGGGTCTGGCGACCGTAGCCCTTCTGTGAAGGACCGTAAATAAGGTAACGGGGGGGGTCCTGGGCGACTGCGGCGAGCACCCGGATCCGGAAACCGCGGGCCTCGTCAGACAATGAGATGGGCTCGGACCCGAGATCGGCGCCRGTGAGCAACTCGAACGCGCACGACACATCGTTGTTGTCGGCTCCGAGCGGACGCGCAGCAGAGACCCGTACCCCCCGACCAGCGAGATCATCACCGAGTGGAATGGGGCGGTGGGCAGGCCACCCGCACGTCTGCGTGACCGCCGCCGACAGGTTCCGTTCGCCGACCTCCTGCAGGCGCTGCCCCCCGATCCGGGACTGCGGCCGACCACAAGAATGTCGCTGGGGTGTGCGGGTCTACTCGTGGGGTTGGGGGTGTTCGGCGAGTTCTTGGAGGCGGTCGCGCATCTCGTGTGGGCTGATGGTGGTGAGGTGGGTGAGGATTCGGGTGCCGGTGCCGATGGTGTCGTGTCCGAGTAGGGAGGCTTCCCGCAGGCTTTGGGCGAGGGTCTTTTCAGGGTCGGGGTGAAGGGGGGACCGGCACATCCGGGGTCGGTGTTCGGGTAGGCGGGGATCTCGTCGAGAGCGGTGTCGAGGTGGGGGCCGGTGATTCCCCAGGGTGGCACCGGTGGGGCCGCCGGCGGCGTGGATGCCGGTGAGGAGGTGTTCGCCGAGGTGGTTGTGGTGGTGGGTGCGGGCCGCGTCGGAGGCGAGCACGACGACGTGGCGTGCTTGGTCGCTGAATTTGTCGAACACCGTTTGATCACTCCCTCGGCGAGTGCCCTGCGCGGGGGTGGAGAGCTGGCGCCCTTCCAGTCTCCGTGTGGGGGCGCTGAGCCTGCAACGATGAGTCGCCTCGGTGAGGATGGGTCGTCGCTCGGTTGCGGCCCCGGGTGATCTCGGAGCGCATGCAGGCGTGGGCCGCGCAGCGCGGGCTACGTGGAACAGCCCGGACCTGCGTCCACAGGTCCGGCGAATTTCGCACCGGGCCACACCGGGAGCTGCGCTTCCACATGGGGTAGCCGCGCCCCGCCGGGCTCTTGAAACGGTCCTCGCGGGCTGACCGGGTGCCGGACGTCTTGGGCCGTGCCGATGAGCGTTGCTTCCGTTGCGCGGCACCGGGTCCGGGGGTGACCGACCGGATATCACGGCGGTGGTCTTCATGGGGGTGTCGGCGAGATTCGGGTCGGGCGTCGTTCGCTTTCGGACGGGGATCGGATCAGTCCTTGTTTGTTATGTGGGTCGGCTACCGTGGGGTTTGTGGCAGCAGGTATTCCGGGGCCGTCGGACAAGATGACGCCGAGCCCCGAGGTTGGGCTCGACTTCGCTCGGGAGTGGGTGGAGTTCCTCGATCCCGACGACGCCGAGCATCTCATCGCCGCGGACATGACGTGGCTGCTCTCGCACTGGACCC
>NZ_JBFUGT010000602.1:0-1612 GCF_056402775.1 Rhodococcus sp. P3_B8 | reverse complement strand
TCGGCAGCGGTATCGCCGTGACCACCGTCGGCAACGCCGCCCCGCGGGTGGTCGAGCGGGCTTCCCGGCAGCTGGCGAAGTACACGCACACCTGTTTCCTCGCCATCCCGTACGAGCCGTACATCGCGGTGGCCGAGGCGCTCAACCGGCTCACCCCCGGTGATCACGAGAAGCGCACCGCGTTGTTCAACACCGGCAGCGAGGCGGTGGAGAACGCCGTCAAGTACGCGCGGGCGGCCACCGGCCGGCCCGCGGTGGTCACCTTCGATCACGCGTTCCACGGCCRCACCCTGATGACGATGACGATGACGGCGAAGAACCAGCCGTACAAGAGCACCTTCGGCCCGTTCGCGCCCGAGGTGTACCGCGCACCGATGGCCTACCCGTACCGGTGGCCGAGCGGCGCCGAGAACGCGGCCGACGAGGCGTTCACCCAGTTCGAGATGCTCGTCGATTCGCAGATCGGCGCCGACGCGGTGGCCTGCGTCGTGGTCGAACCGATCCAGGGCGAGGGCGGATTCATCGTCCCCGCCGAGGGCTTCCTGCGGCGGATCGCGGACTTCTGCCGGGACCGCGGGATCCTGTTCGTCGCGGACGAGGTGCAGGCCGGCATCGCCCGCACCGGTACCTGGTTCGCCTCCGAGCACGAGGGCGTCGTGCCCGACCTGGTCGTGACCGCGAAGGGCCTGGCCGGCGGGATGCCGCTCGCCGCGGTCACCGGTCGCGCCGACATCATGGACACCGCGCACGCCGGCGGGATCGGCGGCACCTACAGCGGCAACCCCGCCGCCTGCGAAGCCGCGCTCGGCGTCTTCGAGACCATCGAGGAAGACCACCTGCTCGAGCGGGCGCAGACCATCGGCGACCTCATGTTCCGCGAACTGCGCGACATCGCCGCCACCACCGACATCATCGGAGACATCCGCGGCCGCGGCGCCATGGTGGCGATCGAGCTCGTCCAGCCCGGCACCAAGACCCCCAACCGTGAGGCCGTCGCCGCGATCAACCGGTACTGCCTCGCCCACGGCCTGCTCACCCTGACCGCGGGCACCTTCGGCAACGTCCTGCGCTTCCTTCCCCCGCTGTCGATCTCGGACGAACTCCTCCTCGAAGGCTTCTCGGTTCTCCGCGACGCGTTCGCCGCTTTGTAGTACCCCGCACCCGAAGAAGGAACACCATCCCATGACCACCTTGACCGCGCCCCGGAAGACCGGCCCGCTGCGCCCCCTCGAGCTGTTCGGCACCGACCACCTCCTCGACAAGGACGAACGCGACATCGCCGCCACAGTGCGCAAGTTCGTCGACACCCGTCTGAAGCCGAATGTCGAAGACTGGTTCGAATCCGCCACGCTTCCGAAGGAACTGGCCAAGGAGTTCGGGCAGCTCGGTGTGCTGGGTATGCACCTGGACGGATACGGCTGCGCCGGAACCAATGCCGTCAGCTACGGCCTCGCCTGCCTCGAGCTCGAAGCCGGGGACAGCGGCTTCCGCAGCTTCGTCTCGGTACAGGGCTCGCTATCGATGTTCTCGATCTACCGCTACGGCTCGGAAGAGCAGAAGCAGGAGTGGCTGCCGCGACTGGCCGCCGGCGAGGCGATCGGCTGCTTCGGTC
>NZ_JBFUGT010000601.1:0-1612 GCF_056402775.1 Rhodococcus sp. P3_B8 | reverse complement strand
AGGCCATCCTCGCCGACACGTACTCCACCATCAACCCCGCCGCCGTCCAGCGTCAGATCCAGGCATTGACCACCGAGCTCATCGCCCTCGCCACCGCCAAGAACACACCCACGAGGAGAGCCCCCCTCACGCGGGCACTTCTGGATGAGTCAACGAATCAGACTTCGCGGGCATCTTGACATGAGGCAACAGGGGGAGTGTGATCCACGCCATTGCACAAATTTCTTCACTCAGTATTACCGACCAGTAAGTGTATTTTTCGGGGTCGCACAAGGCGCGTGCGTGAATTGATCGGCACCGCCGAGTTCCAATCGGCCGGAGTCGAGGCGGGGATGAAATTTTCAAATCCATCAGTTGGGAATTCAACATATCTGTCCGCCGATCCTGCTGTGCCGCAGCATGTCCGGCCGTCGCTCGGAGCTGTTCTGCGGAATCGAGGCACGCGGCGAGTTGCTCGCGGACCATTCGGTGCCTGCGCAGCGTAATGCTCGGTATGCAAAGAACAGGCACTGCGGTGTGACGTAGAACACGGCACATTCTCTCGGGAAGCATGGTGATCGGGAATGAGGTGTGGTTACACCCCTGCGTGGGACCCAAAAGCGGGTATGGGTGTAGGTGATTCGGCCGTTGTGCAGGTGTCGACGTCGGACGATTGTGTGTAGTGCACCGTCATCGACGTGGCGGTCGGGAATCTCTGCACGTGAAGGAAGAGTCGTAATGGCACGGATCAGCAAGAAACTGGGAGTCGATTTACTGGATGCGTTGCGTGTCAGTGTCGTTGGCACTGTGGTGTGTGCCGGACTGGTCATGGGTGTGATCGTCCTGGCGATGTGGAAGTTCCCGATACCGGGCGTGTAGACGCCCGTGGCTTATGGACCTTCGCCGGCCCGCGGTAGGCCGGAGTGCAACACCCGGCGGCAGTTCGGCGATATAGCTGACGGGGGATTGGTTGTGCTCGTGGGTCCGGTGATCGATACCGGCACCCGTGACGGGCGTCGTGTGGAGTGGAAGGAATGAGAATGCTCGGGACGGGTACGGGTGCGATGGTTGGCCTACTGGTGGTTGCGCTGCTGGTGGTCCCCGTCTCGTTCGCTGTGGCGGCACGGGCGGATGCAAAGGCCCGCCGCCTCTCGGAGGCGCAGCCGTCCGACGCGGACCTGGGGCGAGCGGTCGCGGTCGCGGAAGTGGCTGGTCGGTGCGATCAGTGGCGGCAGCTCGCAACGCGCGCGTGGCTGATCTGCGGCGGCGCCTCGCTGGTTGCAGTCGTGGTCGTGGGTGTACTCGTCTGTATCGGGTAAGGGCGGCGCGGACCGGACTGCGCGATTCCGGTTCGGGGCTGTCCAGCTCCCGTGTCTCCGGAACCTCTCGACTGCCGTGACATGCGCGTCCCGGGATCGTCCGGGAGTGCGGTGGACCCTCTGTGAGCCGAAGCGGCCCGGTCGGAGTGTTCTCCGCTCCGGCCGGGCCTCGCCGGGACGTGCAACACGACGCCACCGCGCTCTGCATCGGACGACTGGGTCCGCGCCGGTGTGCCTGGTGGTTTGCCCGGCTGCCAATGCCTTCTCGGGCGTCGGAGATGGCATCGGCGACCGGTACTCGGTCTGTACTGGCG
>NZ_JBFUGT010000600.1:0-1646 GCF_056402775.1 Rhodococcus sp. P3_B8 | reverse complement strand
GCAGCAGGCGCGGCAGCGGCGGCCGGTGCCTTCTTGGCCTCGGCGGCGGCGAGGACGTCCTGCTTGCGGATGCGGCCACCGACTCCGGTGCCCGTCACCGAGGACAGGTCGACGCTGTTGTCCGCAGCGAGCTTGCGCACCAGCGGGGTGACGTACGGGGTGCTGTCTCCGGACGTGGCCGCGGGAGCGGGTGCGGCGGCTGCGGGAGCCGGCGCGGATGCTGCCGGTGCCGGGGCACTCTTCGCGGGTTCGGGCTTCGCGGGTTCGGGGRCCGGAGCGGGCTCGGGGGTCGGCTCGGGCTTCGGTTCCGCGGCCGGCTTGGCGGCGGGCGCACCCGAACCGATGACGGCGAGCTGACCGCCGACGGAGACGGTGTCGTCTTCCTCGGCGCTGATCTCGAGGAGCGTACCGGCGACGGGGGACGGGATCTCCGTGTCGACCTTGTCGGTGGATACCTCGACGAGCGGCTCGTCCACGGCGACCTCGTCGCCGACGGCCTTGAGCCAGCGGGTGACGGTGCCCTCGGTGACGGACTCGCCCAATTCGGGCATCTTCACGGCGGTGCCCTCGGCGGAACCGTTGCCGGATGCTGCGGGCGCAGGCTCGGCGGCAGGCGCCTCCGCGGCGGGAGCCGGCTCGGCGGCGGGCTCTTCGGCGGCGGGTGCGGGAGCGGAGTCGGAGGCAGGAGCCTCACCGGCGTCGCCGATCACGGCAAGCTCGCCACCGATTTCCACGGTGTCGTCTTCCTGAGCAACGATCTTGCTGAGAACGCCGGCCACGGGAGACGGGATTTCCGTGTCCACCTTGTCCGTGGAGACTTCGAGCAAGGGTTCGTCAACTTCGACCGTGTCTCCTTCCTGCTTGAGCCACCGCGTGACAGTTCCCTCGGTGACACTCTCACCAAGCGCTGGCATCTGGACGGAGAAGGCCATGTCTTTTGACTCCTCGACAGTTGTGTTCGGGTTGTTGAATTTTGTCGACTTGTGGTCGTGAACCATTGTGCTTCGAGATGCACGTGTCTTGCGTCTACTTGCAGGTAATTCCGATTCGTCGTCACCCACTCGCTGTGTCGGCGCTCCACATCTTTCCATTGATCCGGCGGGCGTGTCCGCCGAGGGGCACCCGTCGGGGACTCCGGTGTGTCGCGACGTAATCGCTACCGGCCAGTAGTTTTCGTGTGCGGCGGAAACCGGGCGTTCGCTGGCAAACTTGGAGGACAGTCGCAGGCATCGTCCGGCGCACGCACGCGAGGAGGCTCGACGTGGGCTTGTTCGACCGATTCTCGCGGCCTCGGTCCGGCCGATCTCAGGCGTCCCCGGAGGACGCCGCATATCTCGCGAACTGGACTCGCACGCACCTCGGTGTGGAGGGCTACGTGGAACCTCGGACGACAGTGACGGAAGTCACTGTCGTGCTCGTCGCGGCGGACGGCGAGTGGACCCGGCGCCGGGTGGGCGGTGAACGTGGCGCCCGCAAACTCGGCGAGGATCTCCGCATCCCCGTGTACGACGTCCGCAAGACCGGCTACCCGCAGCGGATGCGTGACCACGACGCGCGGCGCCGCATCGAGCGGAAGCGGGAACGCGAGCGCGACCTGTAGGCCCTTCGGGCCCGTGCGCCTTTCTGGTAGCAACCACAACCAGAAA
>NZ_JBFUGT010000599.1:0-1654 GCF_056402775.1 Rhodococcus sp. P3_B8 | reverse complement strand
AACTCGCTCTGCGCGCCGACGCGACACGGGCCGAGCTCGAGCATGCCCTCGCCACCCTCGCAGGCATCGGCAGCGTCCAGGCGTCCGTCGAGGACGGTTCGATCCTTGCCACCGTCGAGATCGACGGAACTGCCAGCGAACCGGCAGTCAAGACGATCTTGAACCGATATGCGATCAATTGGAAGGTCACGGTGCGCACATGACCACCGCATCACTAGTTCTGGCACTCTGCATCGCAGTCTTCTACCTCCTGCTCGGCGTCGGCAAGATAGCGGCAACCGCGCCGATGCGGGAACGGGCAGCCCACGTCGGTATGCCCGTCAGCACGTATCGGGGCATCGGCGCGCTCGAGGTCGCCGGTGCCGTCGGTCTCGTGATCGGCGGACTCGTGCCGGCGCTCGGCGCCGCCGCCGGCATCGGGCTGCTGCTCCTGATGGTAGGTGCCGTCGTCGCACACGTACGGAACGGTGACGGACTGCGTGAGATGGCGCCCGCCATCGTCGTCGGCGTAGCGATCGTGGCCTACCTCGTAGTCCTGTACGGATCGATCCGATGAGCGAACGGGTCGTCCCAGTCGTCATCGTCGGTGCCGGACCCACCGGACTTACCGCCGCCACGCTGCTGGCTCAGTACGGTGTCGAGTGCCTGCTACTGGAGCGCTGGGAGGGCGTCTACGCGCAGCCGCGGGCAGTCCACCTCGACGGTGAGATCCACCGGATAGTGGCGCACCTCGGGATCGCCGAAGAGTTCGCGGCGATCTCCCGGCCGTGCCTCGGGTTGCGACTTGTCGACCGGAACATGCGCGTTCTCACCGAGTTCCACCGAGACCCCGGTCCGGGCGTCCACGGCTACCCTGAGGCCAACATGTTCGACCAGCCGCAGTTCGAGGAGATCCTGCGCGCCAACCTGGCACGGCACCCGAAGGCGTCCCTGCGCGGCAACGTAGAGGTCACCGGGCTGGCCGACGACACGACCGGCAGCGTTCGCGTCGACTTCACCGACCGAAACACCGGTGTGCAGGAATCGGTGCAGGCCAGATACGTCCTCGGCTGCGACGGCGCCAACAGCCTGGTCAGAAACCAGATTCAGGCAACGATGCGGGACCTGAAATTCGACCAACGCTGGTTGGTTGTCGACGTCGCGACCACCGCCGACCTCGGCGTGTGGGAGGGCGCCCACCAGGTGTGCGACCCGGTGCGCGCGGCAACATACATGCGCATCGGACACACTCGCTACCGCTGGGAGTTCCGGCTCGAACCCGGCGAGACCGCCGACGACTATCGCGACATGGCTCGACTGCAACCCCTCATCTCGCCGTGGACACGGAACACACCGGTCGACGAATTGACACTTGTCCGCGTGGCCGAGTACACCTTTCGAGCCCAAATCGCGGACCGATGGCGCGACCGGCGCGTGTTCCTACTCGGCGACGCCGCCCATCTCACACCGCCGTTCATCGGACAGGGGATGGGCGCCGGGATCCGCGACGCGATGAATCTCGCCTGGAAACTTGCCGGCGTACTCACCGGAGATCTGCCCGAAAGCGCACTCGACACCTACGAGATCGAACGCAAGCCCCACGCGCTCGCACTGATCCGGCGCGCCAAGCTGATCGGAATGGCCATGACCGAAGGCGGCGAACTCGGTAACCTCT
>NZ_JBFUGT010000598.1:0-1659 GCF_056402775.1 Rhodococcus sp. P3_B8 | reverse complement strand
GGTCAGATCACCGCAGTGTTGTCAATCGTAGGGCTCGCCCACAGTCGGGGCCGGTATGGAGACCCGACGCGTATCCGAGACGAAGAACAGGGACGAAGAATAGGATTGCCGTGACGAACCAGACGTTGTCCGATCTGGCATCTCATGCCTACATCTACGGATTTCCCCTCGTCTTCAACGTGGACCAGGTCCACCGGTATGTCCACGAGGGAGTCGGAGCGAATCCCGCAGCAGGGTTCAACACTTTCAGCCACGCGCGAGCATTGGCCGGCCCGGCAGACACGTTCGTGACCATCAACAACGACACCGTGTACTCGATGGCCCAGATAGATCTGTCCGTGGGACCTGTCGCCCTGCACGTTCCGGACACTGCCGGCCGGTACTACGTGCTGCAGTTCGTCGACGCCTGGACCAACAACTTCGCGTACGTGGGCCACCGCGCCACCGGCACTGCCGCCGCCGATTTCCTGTTGGTGCCGCCGGGCTGGAACGCCGGCGATCCGGGCGACGTCACCGTCATCACGTTCCCTACGACGATTGCCTCGATCGTCGGCAGGTGGGGATGCTCCGGCGACGACGACCTTCCGGCTGTTCATGCATTGCAGGATTCGACCACTCTGACCGTGCTCCACCCCGGCACCCGACCCGCGGGTCTCCCGTCGCCGGATCCGACGGTCGGCACCGACCTCCTGTTCTTCGAGAAGCTACGGCTGTGGTCACAGGCCTTCCCGCCGGCTACACGCGATCGCGCATTGCAGGACTCGTTCGCACCGCTCGGAATCGACCGATCCGGCCCCACTCCCTACTCGTCACCGGACGACGAGACGGCGGCAGCTCTGCGCGCAGGCTTGGCTGCCGGTCGTCAAAACCTGGACACGGCACTGACAAAGGGGTCGAGTCCCGAAGTCAACGGCTGGAAGCTGACGTTCCACGCCTTCGACTACAACCTCGACTTCTTCGAAGTCGGGGCGCTCGACGACGCACGATTCAAGATCGAGGACCCGACCTTGCGGATCATCGAGCGGGCTGCCGCAGCCAAGGGAGGGCTCTGGGGGAATCACCCCTACGAGGCGGCATACATCATGACCTACCTCGATGATCGGGGCCGGCAGCTCACCGGTTCGAATACGTACACACTCCGGCTCGACCCGACTCCGCCCGTTGACGCATTCTGGTCGCTGACCATGTACTCGGTGCCGGACTTCTTCCTGGTGAGCAACCCGATCAACCGCTATTCGATCGGTGATCGCACTCCCGGGATCGTGCGCGACGAGGACGGGTCGTTGACCATCACCATCAGCCACACCAAACCCGCGAGTGATGCCGCAACCGCGAACTGGTTGCCCTCTCCCGCAGGAGATTTCCGGCCCGTACTCAGAATGTACGAGCCCGCACCATCAGTGCTGGATCAGACGTACGTCGTCCCACCGATCACCAGAATCTGAGACTGCGAGCGAACGACAGTCCCAGGTCGTAACGGGCACTCGTTTCAGTACCACTGATATCGACGCCCATGGGTCAGGCCTGCAGGCCGGCCTCGATCTCGAGGGTGATGGTGATCTTGTCGCCGACGACGGCTCCGCCGCCTTCGAGGGGCATGTCGATGGTGATGCCGAAGTCCTTGCGGTTGAGGACGGTGGTGGCTTCGAAGCCGGCGAC
>NZ_JBFUGT010000597.1:0-1667 GCF_056402775.1 Rhodococcus sp. P3_B8 | reverse complement strand
GTGTACCGCTGCCTTCAGCGTTCGCTCGGGCGAATCGTGGCGATCAAGGTGCTGACATCGGACCTGGACCCCGAGAACCGCGAACGCTTCCTGCGGGAGGGGTACGCGATGGGTGGGCTCTCCGGTCACCCGAACATCGTCAACATACTGCAGGTCGGCGTGACCGACGCCGGTCGACCGTACATCGTCATGCACTATCACCCCCGTGATTCACTGGCGGTCCAGATACGCCGCGAAGGTCAGCTGCCCTGGCCGGAGGCGATCAGCATCGGGGTGAAGCTGGCGGGAGCCTTGGAGACGGCGCACCGCACCGGCACGCTGCATCGCGACATCAAACCCGCGAACATCCTTCTCACCGCCTACGGCGAGCCGCAGCTCACCGATTTCGGCATCGCGCACATCGCCGGCGGGTACGAAACGGCCACCGGCGGGTTTACCGGGTCACTGGCATTCACCGCACCAGAGGTGCTGAACGGGGAATCGCCGACCGCGAGGTCCGACGTCTACGGACTGGGCGCGACGATATTTTCACTGATCGCGGGGAGGGCGGCGTTCGAGCGGAAGACCGGTGAGGAACTCGTTGCGCAATTCGTGAGGATCAGCAGCCAACCGGTGCCCGACCTGCGCGCCCAGGGCATCCCGGACGGCGTGTGCGCCGTGATCGAGAGGGCGATGGCGACGAATCCCGCTGCTCGGCCGGGGTCCGCCGAGGAGTTCGGACACGAACTCCAAGCCGCGCAGCGACACATCGGACTGCGTTCGGACGCGATGGCGCTGGCACCCCGGGAGGCCGCGCAGGCGACCGAGGAGCGCCCGTCGGATTCCGGTGCCGATGGATACCGTCGAATCCGCTACGAAGGTTCGGACAGCGGTCAGCGTCCGTGGGGCGAACCGACCCAGCAGCTCCAGCCGGATTCTCATCCGTCGGGACCGCCGTTCTGGCCGCCGAATGGCCCGCCGCCCTGGCCGCCGACCGGAGAATCGGGCAGCATCGGAGAGTCCCGCACAGGTCGGCGCGCGGTCCTGACCGTCCTGGCACTGGTCGTCGCGCTGGTGCTGGCCGGCGGCGGGTACCTCATGCTTCGAGAAACCACCGGCCCAGGCACCGCACGACCTACCGTCCAGGACGCCGGCGCTTCTCCTGCCGTCGACCCAACCGCGGCGTGGCGACCGGTCGAGGATGCCCGTGTTGCCCGCCAGCAGACGGCAACGACAGTCGCGGACGGGACGATCTGGGTCTTCGGAGGGTTGGACGACAACGGCGTCTCCGCCCAGCAGGAGGGCTATGACCCGGCCATCGACACCTGGAAGGCCGGCCCCGACCTTCCGGTCCCGCTCAACCATGCGATGGCTGTCACCTACAACGACGAACCCGTACTGATCGGCGGTTGGAAAGCGGAAGGTCAGAACCTGACCGCGGTCGACTCCGATCGGGTGATGGCCATGCGAGACGGCGGGTGGGTGGACCTGCCGCCGCTGAACGCACCGCGGGCGGCTGGGGCCGCGGCCGTGGTCGGCGACAAGATCGTGGTCACCGGGGGACAGGCGAACGGTCAACTGGTGGCGACGACCGAGGTGTTCGACGGTACGAAGTGGACGACGGTCGCGCCTGTCCCCACGCCACGGGAGCATCTGGCCGGGGTGTCGGACGGGACGTACTTCTATGC
>NZ_JBFUGT010000596.1:0-1678 GCF_056402775.1 Rhodococcus sp. P3_B8 | reverse complement strand
GCTACTGACGAATGTGCTTCCCCCAGTAGATGTGTCGGATATTTTCCTAGTCGATGCCGGGTGCGGAGCGGTCGGTATCCGATGCCTCACCGACGAGCTCGGCGAGGGCGAGTGCGACGCGCAGCTCGAGGGTGCGCTTGTCCACGGACCGTCCCAGTATTTCTTCGGCTTGCCGGAGCCGGTAGCTGACGGTGTTCTCGTGAACGCTGAGTCGTTTCGCCGTTCGGCCGCGGCTGCCGTTTTCGGAGAGGTAGACGCGTACCGTCGCGGCGAGCCGGCGGGTGGTGTCGTCCCCCAATGCCAATGAACCGAGCTCGCGTTCAACGAAGGCGCGGGCATGGTCGAGGTCTGCTGTGGCGAGCGAGCGCAGTGAGATGTCGTCGTAGCGGGTGATGCTGCCCGCGGGGCGCCCGGCCAGCTGGGCGACTCGCTGCGCTTGCAGGGCCTCGGCATGGCTGGCGCGAAACCCTGCGATGCCGCGGGCGGGCTCGCCGATCGAGACGCGGACGCCGGGCGCTGTCGCGGTCCGCAGCCGCAGCTCGTCCAGGACCCGGGACGGCACGACGGATGTGGAGCTGATCCACGCTGCAACGGAAAGTATTCCGAGGGGATGGATGAGGGTCTTGCGGCTGCCGAGTGCGGTGGCGATGTCGCGGATGGCGGCCTCGAGCACGGTGAGGGTGTCGCGTCCCTCCTCCTGGCTGTCGAGCCAGGCGATGGCGCCGAGGTGCACCCGGCCCAGTTCGTGGCGCAGCCGCCGGCCCGCCACGTCGATGTCGATGGGCTGTCCGGACAGGATCGTTCTGATCGTCTCGGCCTGGGTGGCGGCGGTGCTGCGCAGCCAACGATCGCGTTCGGCGACGTAGACCTCCTCGACCAGGCAGAGCGCGGCGTCGACATACGCGAACAGCCACGCCGACAACAGTTCGTTCGCGCGGTTCAGCTCGTCCGCGTCGGCCGCGTGGTTCGCGAGGATCGCGTTGAGGTGCGCAGACGTTGCGGCGTGGCCGAGCCGGTAGCTGCGTAGCAAGGTGGTCAGTGGTATGCCGTGCCTTGCACCGTCCTGCGCGTAGGCGAGGGTCGCCGAGCCGAGGCTGGCGGCGTCCGCGGGGTCTTCGCCGGACTGCAGCRCCTCGGCGAAGAGGCGGATACTCACTTCGGTGCTCGCCCGGTTCACCTCCAACGCCTCCGCGTTGGCGAGGAGTTCGGGCAGCCGCTCGCTCGTGTAGGCGGCGACCGCGTCGGCGAGCTCGGGGGCACGGGCGGYGAGTTCGACGGCCGCGGGTTGCAGGACCGTCGACCACAGCCGTCGCTCGCGCTCACCGCGGGCGCCCACCCAGCCGGGTTCCATGCATCTCACGCTATCGCTGCGCGTGTGGCGGTGGTGTGGATATTCGACAACAGCGGGCCGGTTTGTTGGCGCGCACGGACAAGCACTCGATGGCCCTGGCCAGCGACTATTGATGCATGCCAAACAACGGAACCGAGCAGCTCCTCACCGGGGCCAGTATGGACGACTACCCGCTGACCCTGACGAGCATCGTCGAGCGCGCCGAGCGGTTTCACACCGACCGAGAGGTGGTGTCGCTTCGGCCCTCGGGGGCGATCACCCGCACCACTCTCGGTGCCTGTGCCGGGCGCGCCCGGCGCCTGGCCGGCGCGCTGACCGGGCTCGGTG
>NZ_JBFUGT010000595.1:0-1691 GCF_056402775.1 Rhodococcus sp. P3_B8 | reverse complement strand
CATCTGCGACCGTGTCGTCGTCGCGCGGGACGCCGCGCAGCTGATGTCCCGCGCCGCCGAACTGGGGCACGCGTTGCGGTGAGATCCCTGCTACCTACCCGATCGGGTAGGTACCGCACCTGTCCTTCGGCGGGTGTGGGGGCTCGTCCCGGACCGTAGGGTCTAGATCAGAGTCTTGTAATCTGGATCACATGCACGCAGGTGTCGGGAGGAGTGTCGACTTGTCCGTGTCCTATCCGTCCACCCGCACCACCGCCCCGGGCAGGCTGGTGAAATTCCATGCACCCGAGATCGTGTTCGGTATCGGGTCCATGGTCGAGGCCGCGCACGCGGTACTCCGCCTCGGCGGATCGAGGCCGATGCTCGTCACCGATCCGGGTCTGATCGACGCCGGCTGGGCGGCCGAACTTCAGGATCAGCTGCGCGAGCAGGGCCTCACCCCCGTCGTGTGGAGCGCGTTGACGCCCAACCCCAAGGACCACGAGATCGCGGCCGGGCACGACGCGTACCGCGAGGGCGAGTGCGATGTCCTCGTCGCCCTGGGCGGAGGCTCCGTCATCGACGCGACGAAGGGCATCGCGGTGCTCGCCGCGAACGGGGGCAACATCCTCGACTACGAGGGAGTCGACCAGGCGACCAGTCCGATCCCGCCGCTGGTGATGGTGCCGTCCACGTCGGGGACGGGCGCCGACGTGTCGCAGTTCTGCATCGTCACGGACACGCGGCGGGGCACCAAGATCACCATCATCGGCCGCGCGCTCGTGCCGGACGTGACGGTGATCGATCCCCGGCTGCTGACCACCATGCCGGACTGGCTCAATGCCGCGACCGGCCTGGACGCCCTCACTCACGGCATCGAGGCGTTCGTGTCGCTGGCGCACAACCCGCTCACCGACCACCATGCGCTCCGCGCGGTCGGGCTGGTCACCGACACCCTGGTCCGCACCATCGAGGAGCCGATGGAGATGGAGTCGCGCGCCGTCATGGCGCAGGCGAGTCTCGAAGCCGGCCTCGCGTTCACCAATGCGATCCTCGGTGCCGCGCATGCGATGAGCCATCAGGTCGGGGGACTGCTCGACCTGCCGCACGGTGTCATCAACGGCATCCTTCTCCCGCACGTCATCCGATTCAACGCCACCGACGACGCCACCCCGTTCGTCGCCATCGCCGCGGCGCTCGGTCTCGAGGAGCGTCGCGGAACACCCGAGGAGGCCGCTCTCGCGGTCGCGGACCGGGTGGAACGCCTCGCCCGCGAGGTCGGAGTGCCGAAAGGTCTGGGGCAGCTGGGAGTTCGCGAAGCCGACCTGACACGCCTGGCCGAGTTCGCGCTCCGCGACGCCTGCATGTCCACCAACCCGCGCACGGCCACCCAGGAGCAGATGGTGGCGCTGTTCCGGACTGCGCTGTGAGCGCATGAACGCCCCGGACCTGTCGACGCTCACCGGACTGCGGTCCGGCAAGCCGACGTTCTACCCCCAATATCGCGGCGCCGCAGAACGTCTCGAACGTGTCGTCCACGCGTTGGAACTCATTTCGCGGGCCCTCGTCCGCACCGTGGAGGGCCCCGAAACCCTCATCTGCGCGGTCGCCGAGGCGGCCCGGGCGCATCTGGACGCGCGATGGATCGCGTTCGCCCTCGCCGACGGCATGCTGCCCGACGCCGGCCCGCGCCGCCTGGTCCTGGGGCCGGA
>NZ_JBFUGT010000594.1:0-1751 GCF_056402775.1 Rhodococcus sp. P3_B8 | reverse complement strand
CCGCCTGTGAGGATTAGGCGGACCCCGCCGGTGACGATTAGGCGGACCCCGCCGGTGACGATTAGGCGGACCCCGCCGGTGACGATTAGGCGGACCCCGCCGGTGACGATTAGGCGGACCCCGCCGGTGACGATTGACGGATAATGAACGCAACATGCTGCGAGGAACAGTCCGAGACGGAACAACGAGTGGGCAGCGCCGCAGTAGGGCCCGGCTCCAGCCGAAGGAGGTGCAATGTCACGCGCAATTCACGTATTCCGCACTCCTGACCGATTCATTGCCGGGACGGTGGGTGAGCCCGGCGACAGGTCGTTCTATCTCCAGGCAGTACACGAGGCGCGAGTGATCAGCGTCCTGCTGGAGAAACAGCAGGTCCAGGTACTGGCCGACCGGATGGGGCTCCTCCTCGAGGAAGTGCACCGCCGGTTCGGGACGGAGGTTCCCCCGGAGGGGGCCGAACTCGACGACGCGAGCCCCCTCGTCACCCCGATCGACGCCGAGTTCCGGGTCGGCACGATGGGCCTGGGCTGGGACGCGGACGCCGGAGCCGTCGTGGTGGAACTGCTCGCCGTCAGCGAGACGGAGTTCGACGAGTCCGTCGTTCTCGACGACTCCGAGGACGGACCGGACGCCGTGCGCGTCTTCCTCACCCCGTTGCAGGCGCGGGACTTCTCGTTGCGGTCCGAACGGGTCATCGCCGCCGGACGCGCGCCGTGCCCGCTGTGCGGTGAGCCACTGGCGCCGGAGGGGCACATCTGCATCCGGACCAACGGGTACCGCCGTGGCCAGAGCTTCGGCCTCACCCCGGAGATGGACGAGGAGGACTGACGGGTGCCTGCCGAGGAGTCCGATCCTCTGGAGTCCGGCGAGCTGACCCTCATCGGCCAGATCACCCACGCCAGTAACGCCACCCTGGTGTGCGACGCGGTCGAGGGCGAGACCACCGTCCGCTGCGTGTACAAGCCGGTCCGCGGGGAGCGTCCGTTGTGGGACTTCCCCGACGGCACGCTCGCCGGACGTGAATACGCGTCGTATCTCGTATCCGAGCAGCTCGGGTGGGGTGTGATTCCCCGCACTCTCCTGCGGGACGGTCCGTTCGGCCCGGGAATGGTGCAGCGGTGGGTCGACACCCCCGACCGGCACGCCGACGACACCGGCGGTCTCGACCTGGTCGACATCTGCGCTCCCGACGCCGTTCCCGAGGGGTGGTTCGAAATCCTGCGCGCCACCGACATGGACGGAGAACCGGTCGCGCTCATCCACGCCGACGACCCGCGGCTACAGCGGATGGCGGTCCTCGACGTGCTGATCAACAACGCCGACCGCAAGGGCGGCCACGCACTCGAAGGGCTCGACGGGTCCGTCTACGGCGTCGACCACGGCATCTGCCTGCACACGGAGAACAAGCTGCGGACCGTGTTGTGGGGGTGGGCCGGGACGGAGGTGCCGGGCGCCCTCGTCGTCGACATCGCCGAACTGATCTCCTCGCTCGAGGGCGACTTCGGTACGCGACTGGGTGAGCACATCACGTCCGGCGAGGTCGCCGCGCTGTACGAGCGTGYCGTGGACCTCCTCGCGGCACCGGTGATGCCCCGGCCGAACGGTCACCGGCCGATTCCGTGGCCCGCGTTCTGACGGAACCGTTCGGTGCCCGTGGGGGCGGCGGCTCCCTCCGAGGCGGAAATGCGGGTCCACTAGGCTCGCTCTCATGCAGTCTTGGTCCGAAACCGCTGTCCCGTCCTGTCCCGTCC
>NZ_JBFUGT010000593.1:0-1752 GCF_056402775.1 Rhodococcus sp. P3_B8 | reverse complement strand
GCTCTCGGCAACCTCCACAGGCTCACCGTCCACGAACACCCACACGCTGGTCGGCCC
Source organism: Rhodococcus sp. P3_B8 (assembly GCF_056402775.1). Classification (NCBI taxonomy): domain Bacteria; kingdom Bacillati; phylum Actinomycetota; class Actinomycetes; order Mycobacteriales; family Nocardiaceae; genus Rhodococcus; species Rhodococcus sp. P3_B8. The sequence goes on along the minus strand of NZ_JBFUGT010000593.1, from coordinate 1,695 downwards.
ATCAGGGTCGCGGACGACTACTGCCTCCACCGTCACGACTGCGCCGCCCTCGTCACCGTGTAACCGAGCGACTCCGCCAAACAGGTGCAGCAGATCATCCGCCGTAGGCAGGGCGGCCCGGTCCATCCGATCCCGGATCGCGTTGCACTCGTCCTTGTCCTCGCACATGCACTCGCTGTTGCGGGCACAGTCCTCGAGGCCGGAGTCCCGCCCGCAGCCGTCCACCGTCACCGGATCGATTACCCACCGATCGATGCCGTCCCAGTCGCGCATCAGGTAGACCCAGATCGATTCCTCGATGTAGTGGGTGCCGCGATTGAGGGCGCGCTCGCCCTGACACATGTAGACCTCGGCGGGGGTGGGGATATTCGGGTTCGTCGTCGTTGTCATCGTGGGGTTTCCTTCCTCAGTCAGTGGTTCACGGTGGGCGCGAACACCGCACCGGGCAGCCATCCTTCTGGGCGTCAGACAGGCCCACCATCGCTCCTTGCCGTCGTGGGCCGCCGAAACACCACGACACCGCACAACGGCTGCCAGATCGCCCCGTGAGCGCGCGCAATCGCCGTCGCCATCAGATTGATCTGGGCATCAGCCTGGATCGCGCCCTCGTCATCGACCCACATATCCAGCTCCCGGGTCAGCCGCACCACGTCGAACCAGCGGCACCCGATCGCGGACCGGATCGCCGCCCCGGTGCTCACCCGCACCCCGAGGTCGATCATCTCGGGACGCCCGTCCACACCGAACCGACGCCCCGGCGCCCGCGCCAACACCTCCCGATCAACCTCACCCTCCGCCACATCGGGATTGCTGGTAGTCACTGGCACAGACACCTCCGTAGCGATCGTGACCTTTGCACTCCCACAGTTGTTGCTCGTAGGCGTAGAGGGCGACCAGGGAGGCGGCGAAACCGACCGACTTGACGACACGCAGGCCCCGGTCACCAGAATGCGCAAGTTCATCCCGTAGTCACAGACCGCATCGGCGGACTCGACCGCCGCCAGGGACCGCGTCGATCTGCTCGGGCCTTTCGGCGCGGATTTGGCGGGCGCGCATAACGACCCCCTCCTAGAGCTCACGGCGGGCGCTGCCTCAGACATCCTAGGACCTCTGATGTCAAGCAGCGGGCAGGTCGGTTCGGTGCGACCATGCGGTGGTCTCGTCGTAGCGGGTGCGGGTCTTGAGGCACCCGTGCAGGATGCCGACGAGGCGGTTGGCGACCTGGCGCAGCACGGGGTTGTGGTCGAGCCCGCGGGCGCGCTGTCGGTCGTAGTAGGCGCGCGCCCCGGGCGAGGTCTGCAACGCCGATTGTGCCTGCAGCATGAGGGCGTCGACGAGCCGGTCGTTGTGCACGTATCTGGCGGCGACGAGCTTCCGTTTGCCCGAGGCGCGGGTGATCGGGCTGGTGCCGGCATAGTTCTTGCGGTTCTTTGCGGTGACGTAGCGGGTGGGGTCGTCACCGAACTCGGCGAGCACCCGGGCACCGAGGACCGTGGCCAGGCCGGGCTGGGCTGGGACAGCACGATCTCAGCGTCCGGGTGACGACGAAAATGGGCATCGAACTGCGCTTCGAGTGCGGTGATCTGCTCGTTGAGGGTGCCCAGCACGGCCACCGCGGCGCGCGTGGTGGCCGCATACTCGGCGGTGACCACCCCCGGCCGGCCGAGCTGTTCGGTGCGCAGCGCGGCCCGGATG
>NZ_JBFUGT010000592.1:0-1756 GCF_056402775.1 Rhodococcus sp. P3_B8 | reverse complement strand
GGGCCGTGCCGGTCCACTCGCGGTAGACCTCCTTGACGGCGTCGGCGCCCTCCAATGTGGTGGTGGTGCCGAGCAGGTTGAAGTGGTAGACGGGGTTGGCGACAGTCATGTCGGGGGCGAAGATTTCCTCGAAGCGTCCGGCCATTTCCAGGTAGCGGTGACGGTTGTAGGCGTGCAGGAGGTAGAGGTGGCGCTTGTTGTCGGTCGTTTCGATCAATCGTTCGACGGCGCGGTTGGTCTGGGTGATGTCGAAGCGGCTCATGGTGGGTTCCTTCTGTTGCGGGTCGGTCGACCCTGGGGTGGGGTGGTTGTTCAGGCTGAGGTGAATTGGTCGCGTAGTGCGGTCTTCTTGAACTTTCCGGTGGCGGTGCAGGGGATCGCGTCCACGAACTCGATGCGGTCCGGCAACTGCCACTTGGCGAACTCCTGGGCAAGGTGTTCACGTAGCTCGTCCGCGCAGGTTTCGGCCCCGGCGCGCAGTGCGACGACTGCGAGGGGGCGCTCGCCCCACCGGTCGTCGGGTATGGCGATGACTGCTGCCTGGGCGACCGCGGGGTGATTCATGAGCTGGTTTTCCAGGTCGACGGAGGAGATCCACTCGCCCCCGGACTTGACGAGGTCCTTGGACCGGTCGCAGATCCGGACGCACCCTCGGCTGTCGATGCGGACCACGTCTCCGGTCTTGAACCAGCCGTCGGCGGTGAAGCTGTCGGCGCCCTTGCCGCGGTGGTAGCTCGCCGCGACCCAGGGGCCGCGGACCTCGAGCTCGCCCATGGCGGCGTCGTCCCACGCGATGAGCCGGCCGTCGTCGTCGCGGGCGCGGATGTCGAAGAAGGGGCTGGCGATGCCCTGTCGGGTGCGGTACCGGTACTGGTCGTCCGCCTCGCTTTCGTCGAGGCTGCCCGGCAGTCGGCACACCGTGCCCAGCGGTGCGGTTTCGGTCATTCCCCAGGCCTGGATGACGGTCAGCCCGTGCCGGTCGTATCCCTCGAACATCGACTGGGGCACCGCTGCGCCGCCGACGACCAAGCGGTCCAGGGCCGACAGGTCCCATCGGTCGGGTTCGGCGTCGATCGCGGCGAGCATGCCCATCCACACGGTGGGGACCCCGGCGGTCATCGTCACGTGCTCGTCGGCGAGCAGGCCGAGCACACTGTGCGGGTCCAGACGCGGCCCGGGCAGGACCAGCCGCGCTCCGGCCAGAGCCGCTGCATACGGCAGGCCCCAGGCGTTCGCGTGGAACATCGGGACGACCGGCAGGATCGTGTCCCGTGCCGAGACCGCCAGCTGGTCGGGCAGCGCCGCGACCAGGGAATGGAGCACCAGGGCCCGGTGCGTGTAGGTGACGCCCTTCGGTCGGCCGGTGGTGCCCGACGTGTAACACATTGCCGCCGCATGGCGTTCGTCGAGCTCCGGCCACTGCACCGGCTCACCGTCTGCGACCAGAGTTTCGTAGTCGAGCATTCCCTCGGGGGTCTCGCCGGTGTGCGTGACGACGATGATGTGGGCGAAATCGTGCCCGGCGCGGAAGGTGTCGAACACCTCGAGCAGTGATTCGTCGACGACGATCACCGTGTCCTGCGCGTCGTCGACGATGAAGGCAAGTTCGTCGGAGAACAGCCGGGGGTTCAATGTGTGGATGACCGCGCCCATTGCCGGGACCGCGAAGTACAGCTCCAGGTGTTCGCTCTGGTTCCACAGCAGGGTCGCCACCCGGTGCCCTTCGCGGACACCGAGCCCGGTCAGCGCGCCGGCC
>NZ_JBFUGT010000591.1:0-1780 GCF_056402775.1 Rhodococcus sp. P3_B8 | reverse complement strand
CTCCGTGATCATCGACGTTCCCTCCGCCACAGCGGCGAGACCGATGGCCATCGGCTGGAGGTCGGTGGGGAAACCCGGATAGGGCAGGGTCGCGAAGTTGACGGCCGTGGGCCGCGCTTCCTGGACCACCCGGAATCCGTCGGACTCGGCGGTGACTTCGGCTCCCGCCACCCGCAGCTTGTCGAGCACCAGGCTCAGGTGTTTCGGGTTGACCCCGCGGACACGCACGTCGCCACGGGTCATCGACGCGGCGATCCCCCACGTCGCTGCGACGATCCGATCGCCGATGACCCGGTGCGTGGTCGGCTCGAGTTTGAGGACGCCCTGGATCGTCAGCGTGGACGTGCCTGCACCCCGGATCTGCGCGCCCATCTGAATCAGCATGTTGCACAGGTCGACGATCTCGGGTTCGCGGGCCGCGTTGTCGATCACCGTCTCACCCTTGGCGAGTACGGCGGCCATCAGAATGTTCTCGGTCGCCCCCACCGACGGGAATGCGAGCCGGATGTTCGCACCGTGCAGGTCGTCGGCCTGCGCCACCACGCAGCCGTGCTCGATCGTGCTGTGCGCGCCCAGCAATCGCAGCCCCGACTGGTGCATGTCGAGGGGCCGCGATCCGATGGCATCGCCACCCGGTAGCGCGACCACGGCGCGACGGCACCGCGCGACCAGCGGTCCGAGCACACACACCGACGCGCGAAACTGCCGTACCGCGGCGAAATCGGCGTGGTGTTTGGGCTCCGCGGGTGTGGTGATCCGGACGATGGAATCGTCGAGGTCCACCTCGCAGCCCAGGCCACGCAGGACGTCCGCCATCAAGGGAACATCGAGGATGTCCGGGCAGTTGGTCACAGTTGTGGTGCCCTCGGCCAACAGCGCTGCCGCCATCAACTTGAGAACGCTGTTCTTGGCGCCCCCGACAGACACTTCACCTACGAGGCGGTTACCGCCGGTGACAAGGAAGCGTTCACTCACAGAACACAGCCTAGAGCCAGGGATGCCGACCCCGGAGGCCGGTACCGTAACGCTATGGCCGTACACCTCACCAAGATCTACACCCGGACCGGCGACGACGGGACCACCGGACTCAGCGATTTCTCCCGTGTGTCGAAGAACGATCCGCGGCTGATCGCCTACGCCGACTGCGACGAGGCGAACGCCTCGATCGGGGTTGCGGTGGCACTGGGCGACCCGCCCGAGGAGATCCGGTCGATCCTGCGGCAGATTCAGAACGACCTGTTCGACGCCGGCGCCGACCTCTCCACCCCAGTGGAGGCCGAACCGAAGTACCCGCCGCTGCGCATCTCGGACGAGTACATCGACCGTCTCGAGGGCTGGTGCGACGAACTGAACGAACGCCTGGCGCCGCTGAACTCCTTCATTCTCCCCGGCGGCACGGCACTCGGAGCGCTGCTGCACGTGGCGCGGACCGTCACCCGGCGGGCCGAGCGGTCCGCGTGGGCGGCCGTCGACGCGAACCCGGAGACCACCAACGCTCTACCGGCGAAATACCTCAACCGGCTGTCGGATCTGCTGTTCATCGTCAGCAGGCTCGCGAACCCCGAGGGCGACGTGCTCTGGAAGCCCGGAGCCGGGAAGTCCTGATCAGAGTCGGCGACCGCGGACCGATCGGCCGGACGGTCGTGATTCGACCCAGGACAGGAACGCGGTCAATGCTCCCCCGTCCAATGCGATCTCGTACGAGCTACCGCGGTCCTTGACCGACAGAATGATGATTTCCTCGGACATGATGTCGAACTCGGAGCCCTCCGGGCTGCGA
>NZ_JBFUGT010000590.1:0-1800 GCF_056402775.1 Rhodococcus sp. P3_B8 | reverse complement strand
CCCCGGCACCGGCGGGGACGTCGTTCGACAGGCTGACCACCACGTCGTACTTCTTCTTCCGCGCCACGTCGAGATAGTTCTCGAGCTGCTCCTTCTTGAGCTTGCCGTTGCCGGTCTTGACCTGCGCCTTAAGCACGGCGCTCCCGCGCCTTTGGTACCGGGCGAGGCGCCCCCAGGGAGCCATCACAGGCTTGGGTGCAGCACATCGCACGCACTCTTAGCGCCGATCCAACGGGCGCGGTGAGCCCTTCAACCACTCGTCGCAGGCTCGCGCCGAACGCCACCCAACAGGCCGGATATGTACGCGCTGTCGAGACTCCAAACTTGCACTTGCTGGTCGATCATTCGAGGGATGTAGAAATAGTTGCAATGGCATGGATCACATTCCCTGGACTACCCCGCACTGGATCACGAAAATCACTATTGCGCCGCTCGTCACTGCGTGCAGGTTGTCCGTGTAGCGCCCCTGCCAGCTGATTTTCGTCGTTGGCGGGGGCTGCGCTTGGCCGCACCACAACACGACACCGCCTCGCTCGCCGAATCGAAAGAAGTAGACAAGGGAAATCGTACTGGGGTGACAATCCGTCCGGACTGCGCCGACCAGTTTGGCGATCACTGCTCTCGCTCCCGGCGAGGGTTCTATCCGCGAATACAGTGCGATGCCGAGAAGAGTGACCTCGTCGCGGCCCTCCAGCGCAGCAGGCGGTTGCGACTCATCTCGACCCGGGGCCGGAAGGGCATCCCGCCCCGCTCTCACCAAGCAGGTTGCGCAACACGGGACCCCACTGGCTGAGAGCGATTCCGGGTCTTGCCAGGGGTCCCGTGCCGCGTGCCGTACTCGTTGCGAACCCGGCAAGCGAAACCCCGCCCAACTTTCGGGAAGATGGGGTCTCCACACCAACCAAATGCTCGACGATCGGTCGCGATCGGTGCGTGTTGAGACTATTCGCGTCGAATCGACCACTGCCAGGGGTTCGTTCATGATTCGAACCTCGACTGCGTCACACTAAAACGCTGCAAGACTTTCTCGTTCCTGCCGATCAGGACGCGCCTATCAGACCCCCACCATTTCCACTACCGCCTGACCAGGTCGGCCGATGCCCCGAATAGGCGCGCGGAAGGCCAGCGGGACGACCCGTCGCACGAGGAGATGTCGCTGTCCATTGGACGATCTGTATGTCAGTACCTTTCACGGACCTCAAATCGGCCCACTGCCGCGCCTTCGAGTGCCACCGTGACCGCCGCGTCCCGTTTCCCTGGCCACTCGGCTATGTTCACTGGGTGAACGGTTATGGCTCCGTTGTCCCGCACCACGAGCAGTACGCAAACAGGTATTGAAATGTTTACCGCTAACCCTTTTAGTGGAGCAGCGACGATCGGAAAGGCTGTTCGCTGAATGGACATGAAATCGCGAAGGCGTCGCCGGGTAGGCACTGTGCGCTTGAGCCGAGACGATGCGGTAGCGAAACTCCGGCACCGCGTTGGTCTCTGCTTCAACGGATAAGGCGGTCCGTTTTTCCGGCCCCGGATCCTGCTCTTCGCACCAAACTCTCTCGCCACCAGAATATTTTGAGGACCAGCCATGACTACTGCAGAGATCACCGACCGGACTGGTCTACCAGCTGATTTCGTAACCGGTCTGGAAGGCGTGGTCGCGTTCACCAGCGACATCGCCGAACCCGACAAGGACGGCGGCGCCCTGCGCTACCGCGGCGTCGACATCGAAGAACTCGTCGAGGGGCACGTCACGTTCGGCAACGTGTGGGCCCTGCTCGTCGACGGCCGCTTCGGCCCCGGACT
>NZ_JBFUGT010000589.1:0-1825 GCF_056402775.1 Rhodococcus sp. P3_B8 | reverse complement strand
ACACTGGATCCCATGGATCAGTCGAAGATTGACCACCAGAAGCTGGCCCAACAACTGTTGGCCCAGGCCAAAGCCGAGGGCGTCGAGTTGGTCGGCCCGAACGGACTGCTCAACCAGCTCACCGCGAACGTCCTCGAAACCGCACTCGAAGCCGAGATGGACGAGCATCTCGGCTACGAGAAACACCAGGTCGAGGGGAGAAACGGAGCGAACTCCCGCAACGGACGGCGGACAAAGACCGTGCTTACGGAGATCGGGCCGGTACAGATCCAGGTGCCACGGGACACCGACGCCTCGTTCGACCCGCAGATCGTCAAGAAACGGCAGCGACGCCTGACCGGGGTCGACGAAATCATCTTGTCCCTCTCGGCGAAAGGCCTGACCACAGGCGAAATCGCGGCCCACTTCGACGACGTCTACGGCGCTTCGGTCTCGAAGGAGACCATCAGCAAGATCACCGACAAGGTCCTCACGGAGATGACCGAATGGTCTGTCCGTCCCCTCGACCTGGTGTATCCGGTGCTGTTCATCGACGCCATCCACGTCAAGATCCGCGACGGCCAGGTCGCCAACCGACCCGTCTACGTCGCCATCGGCGTCACCACCGCAGGGGAACGCGAGATCCTCGGACTATGGGCAGGTGACGGCGGAGAGGGGGCCAAGTTCTGGCTCGCCGTCCTGACGGAAATCCGCAACCGCGGGGTCGCCGACGTGTGCATCGCCGTCTGCGACGGACTCAAGGGGCTGCCCGACGCGATCACGGCCGTTTGGCCACTCACGGTAGTGCAGACCTGCCTGATCCACCTCCTGCGCAACACCTTCCGCTATGCGTCCCGTCAATACTGGGACGAGATGTCACGGGACCTGCGACCGATATACACCGCAGTCAACGAGACCGCGGCCAAGGAGTGTTTCACCGAGTTCGCCGGCAAATGGGGACCGAGGTATCCGGCGATCGTCCGGCTGTGGGAAAGCGCCTGGAGCGAGTTCGTGCCATTCCTCGACTACGACCCCGAGATTCGCCGGGTCATTTGCTCGACGAACGCGATCGAGTCCCTCAACGCGCGCTACCGGCGGTCGGTGCGGGCGAGGGGCCACTTCCCCAGCGAGCAGGCCGCGCTCAAGTGTCTCTACCTCGCCACCCGGGCGCTGGACCCCACGGGTAAGGGAAGGGCACGATGGGTGACGAGGTGGAAGCCGGCCCTCAATGCGTTTGCTATCACATTCGAAGGCCGTATCACCCCAACTGTGATCTAGATTCATGCGCCAGAACTGGATCCACCGATGTTCTGACAGTCCCACCCCGCCGAACCCGGTGAGGGTGACGAGCCGGAATGCGCTGAGAAGGCGTTTGACCTCGGCGACTTCGCTTCGGCGACCGACGAAGCTGGACAGCTCGAAGGGTAGGTTTCCTACCCTCGAGCCCGTGGGGAGTGACATGGACCGCTTCTTTCATCCTGTTACGGTTCGCGCAGGGTGTGACGTCGGCGGGTAAACGTGCGCGAGGTTGTGGGCGTTTCGGGCGAGGAACTGTTCCCGTAGGCGTAGCACCATGAATAGAGTTGCGCCGTAGCGGCGAGGGCATTGTGGTGTTGGATCGTCGCCGACGACCGGTTGTACTGCGGTGCAAGGTTGTTCAGGTTGCAGAGTCGGTAGAGGCGGAGTATCCGAGAATTGACTGTTGCGGTGATGAACTCAGTCCGAACCATCTTGTGGATCTGGGTTCGGCACCCGGAGTGGTCTTTATCCGAGAATTGACTGTTGCGGTGATGAACTCAGTCCGAACCATCTTGTGGATCTGGGTTCGGCACCCGGAGTGGTCTTT
>NZ_JBFUGT010000588.1:0-1833 GCF_056402775.1 Rhodococcus sp. P3_B8 | reverse complement strand
CATCAGCCCTGCAAGAAGTTCCCTCGAAACCGATCGAATCAGTCTCCCGTGACGCCTGGGCCCAACRCCGCCGGCCGTCCCCACTGACTACACGGCTCTGCAGCCAGCCCTGGTCGCGCTATTCGACCAGGACTTATCAGGACAGGCTAGAGGCGGGGAAGTACACGTGCCTCTTCTTCGAACCCGTACACCGACTTGACTTCGAGGTACTCCTCCAAGCCGTAGACGCCCATTGAGCGGCCGATACCCGATTCCTTGTAGCCACCCATCGGTGTCGTCTGATTGGGACTGGAACCGTTGTAGCAGATACGACCCGCGCGAAGTCCGGATGCGAACTCGTACCCGCGCTTGCGGTCCTCGCTGAACACGTAACCGCCAAGTCCGAAGATCGAATCGTTGGCAATCTCCAACGCTTGTTCCTCTGTGCGGTACGGCATGACGACCAAGACCGGACCGAAGATCTCCTCCTTGGCCAAGGTCATGTCGGGAGTGACGTCCGCCAGGACGGTGGGCTTGCAGAAAAATCCCTGGTCGAAGCCGTCGATGCGCCCCAGGCCGCCGGTGACGACTCGCGCCCCTTCCCGCAGCCCGATCTCGATATGACGCTGAACACTGTTGAACTGCTGCGCGTGAACGAGCGGTCCGTGCGTGGTGTTCGGATCGCTCGGGTCGCCGACTCGCATCAGGTTGATCGCGTCGACCAAGAAGGGAAGGATGTCCTCCACTTGGCTCTCGTGCACCAGCAACCGGCTCGGCGCATGGCAGGATTGGCCGGAGTTCGAGAAGCCGCGCTGAATGTTGAAATGTGCGGCCTTCTCCAGGTCGCCGTCGGTCAGCACGATGTTCGCGGACTTGCCACCCAGCTCCAGGCAGGTTCGCTTGACAGTCTGAGCGGCCGCCTCGCCCACCTGACGTCCCGCGGTGGTCGAACCGGTGAACGAGATCATATCCACGTCCGGGTGCCGCGAGAGCCGGTCGCCCACCACACTGCCACGACCGACTACCAGGTTGAATACACCCGGCGGAGTTCCCGCTTCATGCATGACTTCTGCCAGTGCAACGCCCGAGGCGGGCGATGCATCCGATGGCTTGAGCACCATTGTGCAACCCGCAGCGATTCCGTAGATGACTTTAATGACGGAGGTCTGAATCGGCCAATTCCATGGTGAGATGAGGCCGCACACGCCGATCGGTTCTCGTCGAATGATGGTGTCGTCGAGTTGCCGTTCAAACTCGTAATCTCGGATCACGTCCCGCGCGACTCGCATGTGACCGGCCGAGGACTTCACCTGGCCTTTGAACGAAATGGGGATGCCTACTTCTTTGGCGATCAGCTCGGACAGCTCCGTCTCGCGGCGCTCGTAGGCCGCAATAATGCGGTCGATGAGTTCGATGCGCTCATTGACCGAGGTCCTGGAGAAGCGAATGAACGCTCGCTTAGCTGCCGCTACTGCGAGGTCCACATCATCGACTCCGCCGCCCGAGGAGACAGTCGCCCACGGCTCTTCCGTCGCCGGGTTGATCAAGGGACGGGTCCCCGAGATGGACGGCGAGACCCATTCGCCGTCGATGTACAACTTGTCGAAGTGGTCCATTGACTTCCTCCAAAGCGAGCAGATTTGCTTAATGTCAGACTAATTATACGACTGCTTGGTGTCAACCTTTTTCTCATTCTAAGGGGAGGCACCCGCAACACCGTCGGTACTGACCCCTATACCAGCATCAACGGCCGCGGTGACCACGCTGCATGCGGGTAGGGTTGACGACCCGGCGACGTGGCTACCGGAAAGCCGCCCGCGGACCACCGACACCKGCGACCGCGCGGAGCTGCGA
>NZ_JBFUGT010000587.1:0-1834 GCF_056402775.1 Rhodococcus sp. P3_B8 | reverse complement strand
CACGTGGTCCTTGCCGACCTCGAACTGCGGCTTCACCATCGGAATCAGATCTGCGCCGTCGGCCACGCAGGCGACGAACGCCGGGAGGACGAGCTTCAGGGAGATGAACGAAAGGTCCGCGACCACCAGATCGACCGGGCCACCGATCTGCTCGGCATCGATGGATCGCACGTTGGTCCGGTCGATGACGTGGACGCGGTCGTCGGACTGCAGCCGCCACACCAGCTGGCCGTAGCCGACGTCCACCGCCACGACCTCCCGCGCGCCGTGGTGAAGCAGCACGTCGGTGAAGCCGCCGGTGGACGCGCCTGCGTCGAGGCAGCGCTTGGCCTCGACCTCGAGTCCGCGGGGGCCGAACGCCTCGAGCGCACCGAGGAGTTTGTGGGCGCCGCGCGATGCCCAGGACACTTCGTTGTCGACCTCGACCACCCGCAGCGGAGTTCCCGCTTCGATTGCGGTGGCGGGTTTGGTCGCTGCCGCACCCGAGATCAGTACTCGGCCGGAGGCGATGAGTTCTTGCGCGTGTTCGCGGGACCGGGCCAGTCCCCGCCGAACGAGTTCGGCATCCACCCGTGCTCGACGGGCCACGTCAGATCTTGTCCACGGTGGCCAGCGCCTCCACCAGCACGTCGTGCGCCTTCTCGAGAAGATGGGCTTTGCGTGGGATGACTCCGACGCCGTGCTCGTCGTCAGGATCCGGTTCGACGGCTCCGAGCCGCGACAACAATCCATCGACCTCCGAGTGGATCTTCTCGGGGTCGACACTCTGAGGAGGCCCAGGTAGATGGGCTCCCGGGCGCGGTATTGGCGTGCTCATCGGGCACAACGCTAGTCCATCGCGTTCCGATACGCATACAGCGAATCGCGTGACGGACAACGCGGGTCTGCCGGGTTTCAGGCACCCCAGCCGGAGGCGACCGCACTCACCGCGGGCGTCGTCGACGTGATTCGCGCGAAGTCGGGGAACTTCCAGGCAGCAACGGCCACGGCCCGCAGCAGAGCGGCCGAATCCACCGGCGCGGCGGAATCGGCGGTCGGTTCGATCACCAGGTCGGTGCCGTCGAACTCGACGGACCACCGGCTGTCCTCGCCGATGAGGGATTCCTCGGCGGGGCGGTTGAGCGCGTCCAGTTCGGACGCCAGATAGGTGGGCCGTTGCTCCGGGGCGGCACGCAGCACGTCGACCGCGGTGCTCACTCCGGTGAGCACCAGCAGCGAGTCGAGACCGACATTGTTGGCGCCTTCGATGTCGGTGTCCAGCCTGTCGCCCACGACGAGCGGGCGCGAGCACCCGCTGCGGAGCATCGCGTCTTCCATCAGCGGCGCGGCCGGTTTACCCGCCACGAGAGGTTCGCGGGACGTCGCCGTGCGTAGCGCCGCGACCATCGATCCGTTGCCGAGGACGAGTCCGCGTTCGGTGGGGAGGGTCGAGTCCAGGTTCGCCGCCACCCAGACCGCTCCGGCCCGGATCGCGAGGGTCGCCTCGGCGAGTATCGCCCAGTCCGTCGTCGGCGAATGTCCTTGGACGACAGCCGCGGGCGCGTCCTCGAACGACCGCACCGGGCGCAGTCCGACGTTCCGGACTTCGTCGGCGAGCGCTTCGGTGCCCACGATCAGGACCGGCGAATCGGGGGCGACGTTCTCCGCGAGCAGCCTGGCCGCGGACTGGGAACTCGTCACCACCGTCGACTCGTCGGCGTCGAACCCGAGTTCGGTCAGGTGTTCCGCGACCTCGCCCGGGCTGCGACTGGCGTTGTTGGTCACGTAGTAGCAGGACTGCTCCGCGGCCGCCAAAGCCTCTCGCGCGCCGGGGATTTCCTGCGACCCCTGGTAC
>NZ_JBFUGT010000586.1:0-1835 GCF_056402775.1 Rhodococcus sp. P3_B8 | reverse complement strand
CCCTTTTACTGACCACCCGGGGCAGCTCACCGCCCCAAGATTGACAGGATTTTTCAGTGGCACGCGTAAAGAGGGCGGTAAACGCCCAGAAGAAGCGTCGTTCGATTCTCGAAGCCTCCAGCGGCTACCGCGGACAGCGCTCGCGCCTGTACCGCAAAGCGAAGGAACAGCAGCTCCACTCGCTGACCTACGCCTACCGTGACCGCCGTGCGCGCAAGGGCGACTTCCGCAAGCTGTGGATCACGCGTATCAACGCTGCTGCACGGGCGAACGACATCACGTACAACCGCCTGATCCAGGGTCTGCGTCTGGCCGAGATCGAGGTCGACCGCAAGAACCTCGCCGAGCTGGCCGTGTCCGACGCGGCGGCGTTCGCCGGCCTCGTGGCCCTCGCCAAGGCGGCGCTCCCGGCTGACGTGAACGCTCCGGCCGGAGAAGCGGCCTGAGTCTCGCAGCACCCCGGCCTTCAGAGCCCCGGCCTTCAGAGCCTCGGAAACGACCCGTGGACCCGCTCACCGAGCGCACTCCACGGGTCGTTTCTGCTGTCAAGCTGCTGCGCACCGCGGAACGCCGCAAGGTCGGGCGCTTCCTGGTGGAGGGCGAGAACTCCGTCGGCGAGGCACTCGACACCCGTCCCGTGCACGATCTCTTCTACACCGAGGACGCCGAGCAGCGGTACGCGAGGCTGATCGACCGGGCACACACGGCGGGCGTCCGTACGTCGTTGGTGACGGACCGGGCGGTTCGAGCGCTCAGCGACACGGTGACCCCGCCGGGTCTCGTCGCGGTGTGCGATCTCCTCGACGTTCCGCTGGCGGAGGCGATCGGACCCGGAACCCGTCTGCTCGCGGTCCCGGTGGCGGTCGCGGAGCCGGGTAACGCGGGCACCGTCATCCGGGTCGCGGACGCGGTGGGCGCGGACGCGGCCATTCTCGCGGGCGACAGCGTCGACCCGCACAACGGCAAATGCGTCCGGGCGTCCGCCGGAAGCCTGTTCCACCTTCCGGTGGTGCGTGAACGGGACACCGCGGCGGTCCTCGACAGCATCAGCGCGGCGGGAATTCAATTGCTCGCCACGGCGGCCGACGGCGAGGTCGATCTGGACGACGCCGACGAACTGCTGGCCCGCCCCACGGCGTGGCTGTTCGGCAACGAGGCCCACGGCCTCGACGCGGCCACGTCCGCGCGAGCCGATTACCGGGTGCGGATTCCGATCCACGGTCGAGCCGAGAGCCTCAACCTGGCGACGGCGGCGTCGATCTGCCTGTATTCGAGCGCACGGGTCCAGAATCGCAAGCGAACCGACAGCTGAACCGGCGAAAATCGGATCGCATAGGATTTGACGGCGAGCTGTTTCGGTTTCGTCGAGAGTGTTGACTGAAAGAACTTAAGGAGTGGCACCGGTCGTGGCTAAAAAAGAGGGCGCTGCCTCCACGGGCGTCGAAGGCGGCGCGGTCGATGCGAGTGCGCTCACCGAGGACGCTCTGACTGCGGCAGCGGAGAGCGCCGAGAAGGCGTTCGCGTCGGTGGCGGATCTCGACGACCTGGCGAAGGCCAAGGTCGAGCACATGGGCGACAAGTCGCCGATCGCCCTCGCCCGACGCGGACTCGGAGCCCTCCCGGGCAAGGAGAAGGCCGACGCAGGCAAGCGCGTGAACGTCGCCCGCACCCGGATCAGTGCGGCGTTCGACGAGCGCCGCGCCGTCCTGCTCGCCGAACGGGACGCGGCCGTGCTCGTGGCCGAGGCCATCGACGTGACCCTGCCGTCGCAGCGTCAGCCGGTGGGCGCCCGCCACCCGATCAGCATCATCTCCGAGCAGGTCGAGGACGTGTTC
>NZ_JBFUGT010000585.1:0-1845 GCF_056402775.1 Rhodococcus sp. P3_B8 | reverse complement strand
GTTCCTCACCTGTGTCCACGACCGGGTCCTGCGCACCGGCCTGGCCGAACTCGCCACCCCGACAACCACTCCCGGCCGCCTGCGATCGGCTGCCGCCGCCTATCGCACCGCCGTCGATACCCTCACCGGCACAGCGCAACTCGCAGCCTGAAATATCAAGCAGTCGAACGTGACCCGAACACCACAAACTTGACCCCAAAACCCGGCTACGCCGCTTCTAGCTACCTAGTGCTACTGAAGACCACGACGACTTCGACCGTGCCGCCACCCGATGGTTCGCCACCCCGAACAGGACAGCGTCACGGTCCATTTTTCGAGTCAAGTCCGTGAGCCCCAGCAAGCGGCAGAACACCATGAAGCCGAGGTAATCGATTGCCGCACTGAGGATCGTCCGAGAGGACGGGTGCGAAGCGGCCCCGGGGGGCGCTCGAGTTCTCTACCGCCAGCCGAGCAGGGCATCGCCAGAAAAGTCGATGAGGCGAGCCTGGCGCGACTTGACTGGGAGGCCCAGCCATCTGACGTTGTTCGGTTAGTCGGTGCTCACCTTGACCACGACCTTCCCTTTGTTCTCGCCGGCGAGACTGCGGTTAAGAGTATGTCTCGCATTCTCCAGACCGTCGACCACGGTCTCCGCGGAGCGCAGGGTGCCGGCACTGAGAGCCAGCGATAGCTGTCCAATGATCTCTGCGTAGCGATCCACGTGATCGAAAACGATGAACCCTTGCAAAGTTGCCCTCTGCATGAGCAGCTGACTGACATTACGCAGGCCGCGTTGGGCGTTATCGCCGTTATAGTCGTTGTACTCGGAAACCAGCCCGCAGAGCGTTATTCGTGCCCCGATGTTCAGTCGGCCGAAAACGTGGTCCATGATTTCGCCGCCAACATTTTCGAAGTCCACGTCGATACCATCAGGCGTGGCGTCGTCGAGTTGCTTCTGCCAGTCACCAGCATGTCGGTCAATGCACGCGTCAAACCCCAACTCTTCTACCAGGTATCGACATTTCTCGGCGCCGCCTGCGATACCGACCACACGGGCCCCCCGCCGCTTTGCGAGCTGACCTGCAATAGATCCCACTGCTCCGGCCGCAGCGGATACAAAGAAAGTCTCTCCCGGTCGAGGATCACCGAACTCGACACCGAGGTACGCCGATATTCCGGTGTGGCCCAGGACTCCGACGAACGCGGGGAGGGGGGCCGGTAGCGGATCGGGTAGGACTGTGAATGACATATCTTCACTCGCTGCATCAGCTACGCAATAGTCCTGCCAGCCAGTCAATCCCACAACAAACGAGCCGACAGGAAGATCGTCACGTCGGCTGGCCACGACCTGCCCAACACCGGCCCCGCGCATGACCGCGTCCAATTCGACCGGAGGGATGTAGGAACGCATCGCACTCATCCACACACGATTCGTGGGGTCGACCGACAAGTAGTGCGTCCGAATAAGCGCTTGCCCATCAAGGATCTCGGCAACCGGCTCTTCCAACAATTCCAGGTTATCGGCAGTTACTTCCCCCTCCGGACGACTCCGCAATCGGTAGAGCCGGTTGGTCAAAGTACTCATCACATCTCCTTAAGAGCGTGTCTCATGTGGGGAGCTTCTTGAAGCAGGTGAGTGCGGCGGCGAGGTGAAGGAAGCCGGCGAAGTGTTCGCCGTGGCGCTCGTAGCGGATGGTCATGCGCCGGTAGCCGGTGAGCCAGGCGATGGTGCGTTCGATCTTCCATCGGTACCGGCCTAGGCGATCGTTTCGCTCGATGCCGCGGCGGGCGATCCGCGGGACGATGCCTCGTTCGCGCAGCCACCGTCGGTGAATGTCGTAGTCGTTCGGTGAATGTCGTAGTCGT
>NZ_JBFUGT010000584.1:0-1856 GCF_056402775.1 Rhodococcus sp. P3_B8 | reverse complement strand
CCCGCGTTGGCGCCGGCCGTGGAACGGATTTCGGCGTTCGAGGGCCTGGCCGCCCACGAGGCGACCGCGACGATCCGCATCGACGAGGTCGGCCGATTCTCCGGGGCCTTCGACGGCACCCCGGCGGTCACCCGCGACCAGCGATAACCGCTCACGGCGTCGGCGGCGAGAGGTAAGGCCGCCGACGCCGAGCCCCCAGTGCTCCCGTCGATTTCGCGACGTCAGCCCTACACGCATGGCGGTTGCACCACCCCTGTCAGGGGTGACACCGCACCACAYCCCCGCCGGATCCGCTGGAGGGGCCGGATCCAGGGCAGGCGCGCAGGCTCCGGCCGCACCACCGCACTCGCGCGCACTCAGCCACACGATCGACGAGGATCCCATGCCAGAACACCCAGTTCCTTCCTCCCCGCCCTGCGCGGGTGGGCAGCTCAGCCAAGGTCTCAAGGGCCGCCAGATCACCATGATCTCCATCGGAGGCGTGATCGGTGCCGGCTTGTTCGTCGGCTCCTCCACCGCGATCGCCGCGGCCGGTCCCGCGGTATTGATCTCCTTCCTCGCCGCGGCGGCGCTGGTCGTGCTCTGCATGCAGATGCTCGGTGAGATGGCGGTCGCCAACCCGGACACCGGATCGTTCTCCACCTACGCCGACCGCGCGCTCGGACGTTGGGCCGGGTTCTCCATCGGCTGGCTGTACTGGTGGTTCTATGTGCTCGTCATTCCCATCGAGGCGATCGTCGCCGGTGAGGTGCTCGGTGGCATGCTCGCGATACCCGGCTGGGTGGTCGCATTCGCGGTGATCGTTGTGCTCGCCGGGACCAATTTGCTCAGCGTCCGCAATTACGGCGAATTCRAGTACTGGTTCGCACTGCTGAAGGTCGTGGCGATCGTCGGGTTCATCGTGCTGGGCGTCGCGGCCATTTTCGGGTGGCTGCCCGGATCCGGAGTCAGTGGCATCTCCAACCTGTGGACCAACGGCGGGTTCATGCCCAACGGTGCCGTCGCRGTCGTGGCCGGTTTGCTCACGGCTATGTTCAGCTTCCAGGGCAGTGAAATCGTCACCATCGCCGCGGCCGAGTCCGAAGAGCCGAAGAAGAACATCAAGAAGGCCATCCGCGCGGTCGTGTGGCGCCTGGGCCTGTTCTACCTGGGCTCGATCTTCATCGTCGTCAGCCTCGTCCCGTGGAACGCCGACGGCCTCGCGTCCGGCTCGTACCAGGCGGTCCTCGAACGAATGAACATCCCCGGTGCCACCGGCATCATGGATGTCGTCGTCCTCGTCGCCGTTTGCAGCTGCCTGAACTCGGCCATCTACACCGCCTCCCGGATGGCGTTCTCCCTCGCCACACGGCGGGACGCCCCGGCCGCACTGGCCGTGACCTCGAAGGGTGGGGTGCCCCGCAATGCGGTCCTCGCCTCCACCACCATCGGCATGGTTGCCGTCCTCGCGAACTATCTCCTGCCGCAGATCTTCAACTACCTGCTCGCCTCGAGCGGCGCGATCGCGCTGATGATGTACATGGTCATCGCCCTCACCCAGTACGCCACCCGCCGCAAGACCCGCCACGAGGACCACACCCTCGAGGTCAAGATGTGGGCGTTCCCGTTTCTGACGGTGGCGACGATCGCGTTCATCGCCGGTGTGCTGCTGCTGATGGCGATCCTGCCCGGCCACCGTCTCGAACTGTGGCTCTCCCTCGGCCTGGCGGCGGTCGTCGTCGCTCTCGGCGTGCGTCTGCAGCGCAAGGACGGTGCGCACCGCCCTCCAACCGGTGATGCGGTATCGGCGGTCAGCCATCGCGCTGCGTCCCCGACGCCGGAACCGCGGGCMTGACCACCACACAGACCCGGGGTGG
>NZ_JBFUGT010000583.1:0-1877 GCF_056402775.1 Rhodococcus sp. P3_B8 | reverse complement strand
GATCTGCTCCGGCCGCTCACGCCTGATAGTGCACCGCTCCCGCCGAGACGAACTTGGAAGCGGTTGTGYGCCGAGCGAAAGCCCTCACGCACGCCGATCCGCTCGATTCTGCAACGACATTGGGGGCGATGGTTGAGGAGAATGCCCTGCAGCGGGTACTCGGATACGTTGACGCCGCGGTCGCCCAGGGCGCGGTTGCGGTCGCTGCTGCTCGCGCGCATTGGTCGAGATTGGCGGCGACTACATGGGACCCCCCCGTTCTCGACGGGGGTGTCCCCGGACGCGGTGCGGCGCAGCCGGAGATCTTCGGTCCTGTCCTGGTGTTCCTTCCGTTCGACACCGTGGAAGAGGCCGTCACCATTACCAATGGAATTCCGTTCGGGTCGGCGGCGTCGATGTGGACCGAGGACCCGTCCACTGCGCACTTGACTGCAAAGGGCATTCGGACGGGCACGGTGGGGTCAACTGCTATGAKGCCTCAGATGTCACGTCGATCGGGCGCTGAAACCGAACCGAATTGCGGCCGGCGGCCGCCGTCGTCGGTGAGAACCAGATCTTCATCGAGCTACGGGTGGCAAACAAGGCCGCCCTGTACGAATGGTTCTCCACGTCGGCGATCCTCGCGAAGGCGACGTCCGTCGAAACCGCCCTGATCCTGCAATCCTCAAACAGAGCGATGTCCTGTGGCCGCCGCTGGCATGAAGCGAATACTGCACGCGCGCCCACCGGCTCCCCTGTAGGCGGCGGCTCCCCCAGGACTGCCGCGGCCGGGGCGGAACACGACTAGAGCGAGCCGGACTGGATGCTCGACATCCTGCGGCGCGCACTGTCAACGGAGCTGCCACACTCGGATTGTGTTTCTTCCGAACCGTGTCGATGAACTAGATCAGACTTGGCGTGCACCTTCGCGGTCGAGTCACAGCCGGGCACGGCACACTTTCCGCATGGCGTCGACCGTGGCAGGAGACAGCTCCCCCGTTTCCCCGACCGTCAGGAGCATGAGGACACGCTGGAAGAAAGCATGGGCCTTGAGGTCGAACGCGTGAAGATCTCCTCATCACTACCGCCTCCGTACAGATGCCACGACCGGACGAAATCGATCATCGCGGCGTCGTCGACTCTGGTGTCGACCTCCGTCTCAATTGCTCCTTCGCAACCCTTGGGGAGAGCGCAGCACGATTGCCTGCCCTTGGCCGCCGCCACGACACAGTGCCGCCACGCCACGCCACGCCACGGCGCGAGAGCTCGAGCGCGAGATGCAAGACGACGCGGGCGTCGGACATCCCCAGCGGGTGGCCGATGGCAATCGCGCCACTGTTGACGTTGACCACCGCGGGAGCGAGCCCCAATTCCCGGGTGGCGGCGATACCGACGGCGGCGAACGCCTCGTTGATTTCGACCAGGTCCAGTTCGGCCGGCGTGAGACCCGCGGCCGAGCGGGTGGCCTTGATGGCTTCCGCCGGGTGGGACTGCAAGGTCGAGTCGGGTCTCGCGACGAGACCGTGGCCGGTGATTTCGGCGAGCCAGCGCAGCCCCCGGCGTTCGGCGACGGCGTTGTTCATCACCACTACTGCACAGGCACCGTCGGACAGTTGCGAGGCGCTTCCGGCGGTGACCGTGCCGGAGTGATGGAAGGCCGGCCGGAGCGCGCCAAGCGAGTCGACACTGGCCTCGGCCCGCACACCTTCGTCCTGCGTCACTTCGTACGTCTGGCCTTTCCGGGTGAGGGTGACCGGCACAATTTCGTCATCGAGAAAACACCGTCCTTGGTCGCGCGGGCGGCTTTGGTGTGCGAATCGACGGCGAAGCTGTCCTGCTCTTGCCTGGAGATCTTGTCGAGTGCTTGATTGTGCGCTTCGGTCAGGGCTCCCATGGGC
>NZ_JBFUGT010000582.1:0-1880 GCF_056402775.1 Rhodococcus sp. P3_B8 | reverse complement strand
GCACTCCCCCGCCGGCGGCCTCGGTGTAGATGCCCGCGCCGCTGGTCAACCCCGCCGGAAGGGCGGCGGATCGGCGGGCAGCGAGTTCCTCGGAGCGGGGTCCGGGTACCTCGGTGACGATGCGGCGTACCTGCTCGAGCTGCGGTCCGCCGACGGGTGTGTGCACAGCAGTCATGTCGTGTCCTTCAGTCGGGTTACCGAGGACTGTATGAGCGACACCACACCGACGAACATGGCCGAGTTGTACAAATCGGAGCGAGCGATTGTCCCAGTGGGCTAACTCGGTTTTGGCGCCGCTCGCCGCACACTTGCAGCATCGACCGAGTTGGAAGGAAGCTGCAATGGGCAATGGCGCCTCAACGGCAGATCAACTGACCTCACCACTGGCTGTGGACGTCAACGAAGCGATCGGACGGCTGTTGCTCACCAGCAGCGACCGCTCCGACACACCGCGAATGGTCTTCCTGTGCGACCTTGCTCGCGATGGCACCGTCGAAGCGGTGATCCTCTGGCCCGGGACGACGCCGCTGCTGGCCGACGTCGCCACGATGTTCGAGCACTTCGGGCTCCGTGTCGCCGACCGGGAGACATTGCCGCTTCCTGCGGATCTGTCCGGCAGTGCGGCGTTGCACAAGTTCACTTTTCGGGCGCCGCAGGTGTGGCAGAGCCGGTCACTGAGCCTGGTGTCGGAGGCATTCGAAGCGCATGCGCTGCACGGGTTCGAGATCGACGACTACGCGAAGCTGATCCTCACGGCCGGGTTGTCCTGGCGCGACATCGTGCTCGTCCGGGCGGCCAGCCGGTTCGTCCGCCAGGCCGGGCTGKGGTTGTCCGAGCACTATGTCACCGACACCCTGCTGCGGCACACCGAGTTCGTCGAGTCCCTCGTGCGCTATTTCGGGGCACGGTTCGATCCCGAGCTGGACGACCGGGATGCGGTGATCGCCGATGCCGCTGCCGACGTGCACGAACACCTCGATGCGGCAACGACCTTGGACGAAGACCGGATCATGCGGTCGCTGGAGTCGTTTGTCACCGCATGCCTGCGCACCAACTGGTACCAACTCGACGGTGCCGGCACCCCGAAGCCGTATTCCTCGTTCAAGCTGGACTCGAGCAAACTCGCGCTGACCGGACCGGTCGTTCCCTACCGGGAGATCTACGTCTACGCCAACGATGTCGAGGGCATCCATCTGCGCAGCGGGGCCGTCGCGCGCGGTGGGCTGCGGTTCTCCGACCGCCCCGAGGACTACCGCACCGAAGTGCTGGGATTGATGAAGACCCAGACGGTGAAGAACTCCCCGATCGTCCCGGTCGGGGCCAAGGGGGCCTTCGTTCGCAAGAACCCGGATATCAGCCCCGCAGAGGCGTATACGACGTTCATCCGCGGCCTGTTGGATGTCACCGACAACATCGTCGATGGTCGCACCGTC
The DNA here is from genome assembly GCF_056402775.1 of Rhodococcus sp. P3_B8. NCBI lineage: Bacteria > Bacillati > Actinomycetota > Actinomycetes > Mycobacteriales > Nocardiaceae > Rhodococcus > Rhodococcus sp. P3_B8. The sequence continues at coordinate 447 of NZ_JBFUGT010000582.1, read as the reverse complement.
GCACCGCAGCGCACTGTCACCTACGACGGCCCCGACACCTACCTCGTGGTGGCCGCCGATAAGGGAACCGCGTCGTTTTCGGACCTAGCCAACAACATTGCCCTCGACGCCGGGTACTGGCTCGGTGACGCGTTCGCCTCCGGCGGCTCGAGTGGGTACGACCACAAGGCGATGGGCATCACCGCGCGCGGAGCCTGGGTCTCGGTGCGCCGGCACTTCGACGATATCGGCGTGGATGTGGACGCCGATCCCCTCTCTGTCGTCGGGATCGGCGACATGTCCGGTGATGTGTTCGGCAACGGGATGTTGTTGTCGGGCTCTCTCAAGCTGGTCGCCGCGTTCGACCATCGGCACATTTTCATCGACCCTGACCCGGATCCGGCACGCTCGTTCGCCGAGCGCCAACGCCTGTTCGCCCTCCCCGGAACCACGTGGGATCACTACGAC
>NZ_JBFUGT010000581.1:0-1884 GCF_056402775.1 Rhodococcus sp. P3_B8 | reverse complement strand
CCCCACACACCACCGCCACCGCACCCGGATCCGCAACCACCGACGCCGCCAACAACTCCGGCAACGACACCTCCGACACCGACACCCCACCCACCACCGGAGTCAAGCACTCCAACTCCGCCACACCGATCACGGCGAGCGGTGTGCCGGGGTCGGCGGCGAGCAGTTCGTCGATCAGTTCGACGACGCCGGCGTGATGCGACCGCAGGTCGTCGTCGCGGTAGCGGTACGGGTTGGCCTCGAACTCGACGATCGTCGACGTCGGCGTGCCACTCCGGTACACGTTCACGGACAGGTCTGGGACAGGACCGGTGGTGAGGATCCGGAAGTCACCGGTCAGCGACCCGAAGGTGAGATCCTGATCGAAGAGCATCACGTTGATCATCGGTCCCGAGATCCTGCGGGCCTCGGCGGACACACCCAGGTCACGCAGAATGTCCTCGACGTTGCCGCGCTGGTGCCGCATTGCCCCCATCAGTTCGTGCTGGACCCGGGTCACGAGGTCGCCGACGGTGTCGTCGGATCGGACCTGCACCCGCAATGGCGCAACGTTGGCGAGCATGCCGCCGGAACGGCGCAGTACAGCGGTGGTGCGCGCGGACAGCGGAATGTCCACGAGCACGTCCTGCCGTCCCGTCCGCCGCGAGAGGTAGCAGGCGAAGGCGGCGATCAACGCGGCTGCTGCCGTCGCGCCCGGCCGGCCGTCGGTGTCCTCGAGCCGTGCGACGGTATCGGTGGACAGCGCCGCGCGCACGGTCAGGCTGTGGGCGGCGGGTGGAGCCTCGATGTCGGTCAGGGAGGCGCCGTTCGTGCGTGTGTGGAGACGTTCGGCCCAGTAGTCGCGGTCGGACGAGAACCGGTGGGACGCCCGGTAGTCGCCTTCGAGGCGGTGCAGGGTGTGCAGGTCGGCTGCACGGTTCGGTTCGAGCTCGAGACCGTGGACCGCCGCGGTGTACAGGGCGGCGACACGGTTGACCATCGTCATCGCCGCGTATCCGTCGAGGGCGACGTGGTGGATCCTGCTGTACCACAGGTGCCGCTCGTCACCGACCCGCAACAGTGACGATTCGCACAGATAGTCGTGCTCGAAATCGACTCGTGCCGTGTAGTTCTCCTGCATCCACGCCTCCGCGGCGGCCATCGGGTCGGATGCACTGCGGAAGTCGACGATTCCCATGGCCGCGTCGGCAGGCGGATCGACCACCTGATGCGGCTCACCATCGACGTCGACCAGGCGCAGGAACACCGACTCGTATTCGTGGCCGGCAACGAGCGCTACCTCACGGAACAGATCAACGTCCAGCTGCCCGTGGATGTCGACGTACTGCGCGATGCAGATCGGGACGTCCGGGGCGAGTTGCTGCGCAAACCACAGCCCGTGCTGCGCCGCGGACAGCGGGAACGGATCGGTTCGATGCTCTCGGTAGTTCGCTCGCGCAGCGTGTTCCATCAAATCACCAACCGGGGTGCTTGCGCCGCTGGATCGACGGCGGGACGCTCGGTCCTTGTGGGCAGGGGCAGCCGGATATACCGACGCCACTACGGTCCCGCGGATCGCCTTGCGCGAAAACACACCCTAGGTGTGTGGTGTGGGCACCCTGCACCGCCGGCACAACCCCACGACGAGGATGCCGGAGAACTATGCTTGGCCGTGAGCGTGTTCGAGGCGCGATGACCTGGAGCGCCGCCGAGGAGGTCCGCGATGAAGGCGATCATCCACACTCGGTTCGGCGGACCCGAAGTACTCGAACTCGCGCAGGTCCCGAAGCCGACACCCAAGGACGGCGAAGTCCTGGTGAAAGTCCACGCGACAACGGTGACAACAGCGGAATGCAAGATGCGCCGCGGCGAGCCGCTCTGGGGCCGGTTGATCCTCGGGCTGCG